>JBGASS010000008.1:0-17215 GCA_044229555.1 Holophagaceae bacterium | reverse complement strand
CAACCCAATGACCGAATCAGCGCCTTCCAGCCGCCCTCCCGACGCCGGCGTCACCTGCCTGCGCTGCCACGCCACCGGCCGCCTGACCGGCGATTGCGAAGCCTGCGCAGGCCGCGGGGAAATGGTTGCGAGTTGCCGGAAATGTTCCGGGAAAGGGACCTACACGCAGAAGGCGGGTCCATGCACGCGCTGCGAAGCCAAGGGCGTCCTGCGGGACGGCAAGCCCTGCCCGCGGTGCAAGGGACACAAGACCCAGCTGGCCTTCAGCACGCCCTGCGCGCGGTGCGATGGCACCGGGTCCCTGAAGCTGCCCTGCAAGCGCTGCGGCGGCACCCTGCGCGCGGAGGTGGCCTGCCCGAACTGCCAGGGCACGGGTGTCTATCGCCGTCCACAGGAACAGGTCTGATCGGAGGGCATCCGGCCCCGGAGCCGCTCCCATGCGGAAATCCGCCCCCGCCCCCGACGCCTACATCGCCGCGCCGTCCGGCTGGCGGCGGGACCTTGTCGAGGAGTTGCGCGCCGCGGCCCGCGCCCACCCGGAGCTCAGCGAAGCCATGATGTGGGGCCACCTCGTCTATGCCTGCGGCGGACCTGTGCTGCTCATCCGCGCCGAAGCGGAGCGCGTGCTCTTCGGCTTCTGGCGGGGCCAGCGCCTGCGCGGCATCGAAGCCCGGCTGAGACCCGGCGGGAAGTACGAGATGGCCACCCTCGTGCTGCGGGAAGGAGAGGCGATCGGCGCCGCCACCGCCCGGCGCCTCGTGGAGGCGGCGGTGGAACTCAACCGCAGCCTCGGGGTTCCCACGGACATCTGAAGTCCGTGCCTCCGCTCAGTTGAAGCGGTCCGGGCCGAAGGGTTCCAGGGGCAGGGCGGGTGAGGTCCCGGAAGCCACCGCCGCCACAAGCTTCCCCGTCACCGGCGCCAAGCCGATGCCCAGCATGGCGTGGCCCGTGGCCGCGAGGAGGTTCGGGTGCCTCCGGAACGCCCCGATATAGGGGAGTCCATCCGGACTGCAGGGCCGAAGTCCAGCCCACGGGGATTCCGGGACCGGCGGCAGTTCGAATTCAAGGAAGGCCTTCGGCGCCGAGTGGATCGCCGCCACGCGCCGCGGCTCGATGCGGAGGTCCATCCCCGACAGCTCCATGGTCCCAGCCAGCCGGAGCGTTGCCCCCAGGGGCGTCACCGCCACCCGCGCCTCGGTGAGGATGGAGGGCAGGCGCGGCATGCGAGATGGAACAACGTCGAAGCTGAAGCCCTTGCCGGGCTGCAGGGGCAGCCTGAGGCCCATGGGCTTCACCAGGCCCGGCGAGGCCGATCCGGCCGCGAGGATGAACACGTCGCCCTCGAGGTCGCCGCCCGCGACGCGCAGGGCCTTCACGCGCCCGTCCTCCACGCGGAAACCCGACGCCGAAGAACGGACGAAGACCGTGCCGGAGGCCGTCGCGTCCGCGGCCAAAGCCGCCGTAAAGCGCGCCGGGTCCAGATGGGCGTCGTCGGGGTAGAACACCGCCTCGCCCGCCTTCACCAGGCCGCCGGGCTCCAGGGCTTCCAGTTCCCCGCCCGTCACGACGCGGGGCTGCAGCCCCAACCGCTGGGCCAGCTCCGCCTCGTGGTGGCAGCCCTCCCGGCCTTCCTTCGTGGCGTGGAGCATGAGCAGGCCGAGGCCGCGGAAGCCAAACTCCAGGGGCGCCAGGTCATCGAACATCCTGCGGCTCTCGGCGAGCAGATCGCGCAGTACGGGCATGGCGGCATCACACTGGGAGCGCCGCGATGCCCACGCGAAGCGCCCCAGCCAGGCGAGCAGGCCGAAATCCAGGCGGGGCCGGATGTAGAAGGGGCTCGCGGAATCGAACATCCACTTCAGTCCCTGCCACACCAGGCCCGGCGCCGCCAGGGGCACGAAGTGGCTGGGCGTCACCAGCCCCGCGTTGCCGAAGGAGCAGCCCGCGCCCGGCGCGCCGGAATCCACCACCGTCACCTCGAAGCCCGCGCGGCGCAGCTCCCGGGCGCAGCAGAGGCCCACGGCGCCGGCGCCGAGGACGACGGCCCGGGTCCCCTGGATCGGAGGCGTCGCCACTAGAGCACCTGGAAGCCGTGGACGTAGGGATCCCGGTCGTCCAGGAAGATCGTGTTGTAGCCCGTGACCATGGCCCAGCCCTCGATGCTGGGGATGATGGCATCGAAGGCGCCGACCTTGGCGGCGGCCTCCACGCGGCCCCTGAAGAGGCTGCCGATGATGCTCTCGTGCACGAAGGCGTCGCCGACCTTCAGCTTTCCCTGCGCCGCCCACTGGGCCATGCGCGCCGAGGTGCCCGTGCCGCAGGGGCTGCGGTCCAGGGCCTTCTCGCCGTAGAACACCGCGTTGCGGGCGTGGGCTTCGGGGTGCCGCGGCGCGCCCGTCCACTGGAGGTGGCTGAGGCCGTGGATGTCCGTGTGCTCGGGATGGACGAATTCGAAGCGCTCGTTGAGCTGTTTCCGCAGCACCGGGCTCCAGCGCAGTAGGTCTCCGGCGCCGACGGTCTCCAGGCCGCCGAAGTTCTCCTGGGGATCCACGATGGCGTAGAAATTCCCGCCGTAGGCCACGTCCACCTTGAGCTTCCCCAGGTCCGGGCAGTCCACGTCGAGGCCTTCCGAGTGGAGGAAGGAGGCCACGTTGGTGATGCGCACGGAGGTCACGCGGCCGCCTTCCTGGGTGTAGCGCGCCTCCACGAGCCCCGCGGGGACTTCCAGGCGCAGCAGGCCCGGGGTTTTGGGCGCGACCAGGCCCTCCTCGATCAGCACCGTCACCGTGCCGATGGTGCCGTGGCCGCACATGGGCAGGCAGCCCGAGGTCTCGATGAAGAGGATGCCGACGTCGTTCTCCGGGTCCGCGGGGGGATACAGCAGGCTCCCGCTCATCATGTCGTGGCCCCGGGGCTCGAACATCAGACCCGTGCGGATCCAGTCGAAGTCCCGCAGGAACTCCAGGCGCCGCGCGCCCATGGTGGCGGCGCGGAGGAGGGGCGCGCCCCCGGCCACCACCCGCACGGGGTTGCCGCAGGTGTGGGCGTCGATGCAGGTGAAGGTCTTTTTCGTCATGGGATCAGTCCAGGTCCAGGGCCCGGCGGGCGAAGCGCTCCAGGTGGTCCAGCAGGGCCTCCGACGCGGTGGCCGCCCCGGCCTCGTCCCCGCGGGCCACGGCCTTCATGAGGGCCACGTGCAGGTCCGCGGCGGCGCCGAGGTCGCCGGCGTGGTGGTGGCGGAACCAGAAGCGGCGGCAGTGGATGTGGAGGCGCTCCGCGGCCTGCACCGCGGAGGGATTGCGGGAGGCGGCGTCCAGGATCTCGTCGCAGCGGGCGTCCTCCCGCAGGTAGGCCTCCAGGTCGGCCTTCGCCGCCGCCCGGCCCATGGCCTCGGCGCAGGCCTTCAGGGCCGAGCGCTGCTCCGGCGCCGCCCGCCGCGCCGCCAGGCCGGCCACCAGGCGGTCCAGGACGCGGCGCGTCTCCAGCACTCCGAGATGCTCCACGCCGTCGATGGGGCTCACCACCAGCCCGCGGCGCGGCAGGACCCGCAGCAGGCCCAGGCTTGAGAGGCGCTGGATGGCCTCCCGCACCGGCGTGCGGCCCAGTCCCGTGCGGGCGCAGAGCTCCTGCTCGGAGACGACGGTGTCCGGCGGGATGGCGAGGGTGACGAGCTGCGCTTCGAGGGCGAGATAGGCCAGCTCGGCGAGGCTCGCCGGCGCGGAGGCCGGCGGTCGGGCGGGAGAGGCGGCACGGCTCATGTCAGCCCTGGGTGTAGCAGGTCTTGGTGACGGTGTAGAAGTCCCGGGCCGCGGCGCCCTGTTCCCGGGGCCCGCAGCTGCTGCCCTTCCGGCCGCCGAAGGGGACGTGGTAGTCCACCCCGGCGGTGGGCAGGTTGACCATCACCATCCCCGCCTGGGCGGCGCGCCGGAAGTGCAGGGCGTGCTTCAGGCTCGTGGTGCAGATCCCCGCCACCAGGCCGAACTCGGTGTCGTTGGCGACGGCCAGGGCCTCCTCGTAGTCCTTCACGCGGATCACCCCGGCGATGGGGCCGAAGGCCTCCTCCCGGTTGAGGCGCATGGCGTTGGTGGTCTCCGTGAAGAGGGCGGGGGAGAGGAAATGCCCGGGACCCCCCAGGTCCTCACCGCCCTGCAGGAGCCGCGCGCCCTCGTCCCGGCCGATTCCGAGGTAGTCCAGGTCCTTTCGGAACTGCCGGGCGTCCACCGCAGGGCCGATGTCGACGCCGGTTTCCAGGGCGTCGCCGACCCTCAGGGCCTGCATGCGCGCCGCCAGCGCGGCGACGAAGCGGTCGTGGACGCCCTCGGTCACCACGAGGCGGCTCGACGCCGTGCAGCGCTGGCCCGTGGAGAAGAAGGCCCCCTGGAGGGCGGCGTTCACGGCGACGTCCAGGTCCGCGTCGTCGAGGACCACGAGGGGGTTCTTGCCCCCCATCTCCAGCTGGCAGCGGGCCAGGCGCGCCGAGCAGGCGGCGGCCACGCTGCGGCCCACCGCCACGCTGCCGGTGAAGCTGAGGCCGTCGATGGCGGGATGTTCGGCCAGCGCCTTTCCCGCGCGGGCGCCCCCGAGGACCAGGTTGAAGGCGCCCTCCGGCAGGCCCGCGCGGCTGAGGATCTCCGCCAGGGCCCAGGCGCAGCCCGGCGCCACTTCGCTGGGTTTCAGCACGACCGCGTTGCCGAAGGCCAGGGCCGGCGCCGTCTTCCAGGCGGGGATGGCGATGGGGAAGTTCCAGGGCGTGATGAGCCCCACCAGGCCCAGGGGCTCGAGGCGGGTGTCCACCTCGATGCCGGGGCGGACGGAATCCACCCGCAGTCCGGCCAGGCGCAGGGCCTCGCCGGCGAAGAACTTGAAGATCTGGCCCGCGCGGCCCACTTCGCCCAGGGCTTCCGGCAGGGTCTTGCCCTCCTCCCGCGCCAGGAGCCGGCCCAGCTCCGCCTGCCGGGCCAGGATCTCCGTGCCCGCGGCGTCGAGGACGTTGAAGCGCTGCTGCGGCGTCGTCGCCGCCCAGCGGGGCGCGGCGGCCTGCGCGGCCTGCACCGCCTCGGAAACCTCGGCGGCGCCGCCGTCGGCGTAGGCCTCCACGACCTCCGACGTCGCGCTCGGATTGCGGGTCTCGAAGGCGCCCGCGCCCTCCCGCCAGGAACCGCCGATGAAGTGTCCGCGCATGGTGCCTCCTAGAAGAGCGGCAGAGGGGGCCGCGCGTCCAGGGCCCGGCGGACGATGTTGGCGACCCGCTCCCGCTCCTCGCCTTCGAGCAGGAGCCGCGGGGCGCGGACGGCCTCGCTGCCCAGCCCCGCGAGGTGCTCCGCCAGCTTGATGTTCTGGACGAACTTGGGGCCCACGTCGAGGTGGAGCAGGGGCATGAACCACCGGTACAGCGCGACGGCCTCGTCCACGCGGCCGGCCCTGGCCAGCCGGTAGAGGGCGACGGTCTCCTTCGGGAAGGCGCAGACCAGCCCCGCCACCCAGCCCACGGCCCCCAGGAGCAGGCTTTCCAGGGCCAGGTCGTCCACGCCGGTGAAGATCGCGTAGCGGTCCCCCAGGCGGTTGCGCAGGTCCGTGACGCGCCGCACGTCGCCGCTGCTCTCCTTGAGGGCGACAAAGGCGGGCTCGTCGGCGAGGGCCTCCAGCAGGTCCGGCGTGAGGTCCACCTTGTAGGCCAGGGGGTTGTTGTAGAGCATCAGGGGCCGGTCCGTGGCCTTGGCGAGGGTGCGGAAGTGGGCTTCGGTTTCCCGGGGGTCCGAAGGGTAGAGGGTGCCGTGGAGCACCATGAAGCCGTTCGCACCGGCCTTGGCGGCGGCTTCCATGAAGGCGCAGGCGCCCTGAGTGCTCTGCTCGGCCACGGTGACGACGAGGGGGGCACGGTCCCGGCAGGCCTCCGCGGCGGCGTGGACCAGTTCGAGCTTTTCGTCAGGACTCAAGGTGGCGTTCTCGCCCAGGGAGCCCAGGGCCACGATGCCATCCACGCAGGCGTCGAGCATGGTTGCGACGTGGGCTTCGAAGGCTGGGAGGTCGAGGGCTCCCGCCGCGTCGAACTTGGTGGTGACCGCGGGGAAGACGCCGGACCAGCGCATGGGGACTCCTTTGCCGTGCAGCATCCAATTGATATATCAGATGGGAGGAGGTGGCAAGGGGTTTGGGATTTTTGTCCGGAATAGGAGGGGTGGTCGACCCACACGAAGGAATCCTCCTGCCCATCTCGGCCTTGGCCCTTCGGGCCTGGTTCCTCGATCAACGCGGGCCAGAGGGCGGCCCGCGTTGATCGAGGAACTCGTTTTCACCCCCGGGGCACGGGGCTTCGGGATGGGCGTCTTGGCGTCTTGAAGGGCGGGGGATGCAATGGGTCCCGGGTTGGAACCTCATGGCACTGGTGGGTGGCAAACGAGCACTCGTTCTTGATTTGGATTGCGCCCTTTGCAATCCGAATCAAGGGCGAGTGCCAGGCTCGCGCAGCGAGCCAAGGCCGAAAGTCCAGGCCGGTACGCTGGGTGCGCCACCCCTCAGCCTCGTCCATCAACCCTTCGCCCTTCCTCCCAACCCCGCCCCATGTTCAACTAACCCTTCCACTCCGGCGGGCTTGGGTGTCCGCCGCTGACGCACGAGGGCGCCGATGAGCGAAACTTCTCCCAAGAAGAAATATCCCGTCTACCTGCCGAAGACGGACTTCCCCATGAAGGCGGACCTTCCGCAGCGGGAGCCGAAGCGGATCGAGGCGTGGAAGGCCGGCAAGGTCTACGAGCAGGTGGAAGCCACCCGCAAGGCGGACAACGCCGCCGGGAAGGGCCGGGGCCGCGCCGTCCTCCACGACGGGCCGCCCTACGCCAACGGCGCCATCCACATCGGCCACGCCCTCAACAAGATCCTCAAGGACGTGGTGGTGAAGTCCCGCTGGCTGGACGGCTGCGAGTCGCCCTACGTGCCGGGCTGGGACTGCCACGGCCTGCCCATCGAGCACGCGGTGGAGAAGGACCTGGGCCCCAAGCGCCGGGAGCTCTCCCGCGCCCAGTTCCTGGAGAAGTGCCGGGCCTTCGCGAACAAGTGGATCGAGGCCCAGCGCCTGGGCTTCCAGCGCCTGGGCGTCCTCGGCGCCTGGGATACGCCCTACCTCACCATGGACCCGACATTCGAAGCCGCCGTGGTGAGGCAGCTGGGCCAGCTCTTCGAGCACGGTGCCGTCACCCGCAAGCTGAAGGTGGTGCACTGGAGCTACGGCGCCCGCACGGCGCTGGCGGAGGCGGAGGTGGAGTACGCCGACCGCACCAGCCCGGCGGTGTACGTCCGCTTCGCGGTTCCAGGCGAGAAGGCCAAGGCCTTCCTGGACAGCTGCGGCATCCGTCCCGCGGGGGCCTTCCGTCTCTTCCTCCCCATCTGGACGACGACGCCCTGGACCCTGCCCAGCAACCGGGCCATCGCCATGCACCCGGACATGGAATACGCGCTCGCCTTCGAGTCGCTGGGGGGCGTGGACCAGTTCTACGCCGTGGCGGTGCCTCTGCTGGAATCCTTCAACAAGAAGCTCGGCTTCGCCCTGCACACCAAGGCCGTGCTCAAGGGCAAGGAGTTCCAGACCCTCGTCGCCCGCCATCCCTGGATCGAGCGGGACAGCCCGGTGCTGATGGGGGACCACGTCACCGCCGACACGGGCACCGGCCTGGTGCACACCGCGCCGGACCACGGCGTGGACGACTTCGCCATCGCCCACCACCTGGGCCTCTTCCAGGCCGTGGGCCCCGACGGGAAGTTCACCTCCGCCGCGAACGACCCGGAGCTGGAAGGCAAGAACATCTTCGAGACGAATCCCATCGTCATCGAGAAGCTGAAGGCCGCCGGCGCCCTCCTCCACGAGGACACGCTGAACCACAGCTATCCCCACTGCTGGCGCACCAAGACGCCCATCCTCTTCCGGGCCACGGAGCAGTGGTTCATCACCATGGACGACGAGCTGGCGGGCCTCGGCAAGAGCCTGCGGGAGCTGGGCCTGGACGGGGTGGACGCCACCCGCTGGGTCCCCGCCGCCGGGCGCAACCGCATCCACGCCATGATCGCCGGGCGCCCGGACTGGTGCATCAGCCGCCAGCGCGCCTGGGGCACCCCCATCACCGTGCTGCGCCACCTCGAGACCGGCGAGCCCTTCGTTCACCCCGAGCTCTTCGAGCGGGCGGCCCGGCTCATCGAGGTGGGGGGCATCGAGGCCTGGGCGGACGCGGACGTGGCCGCCCTGGCGGAAGGCCTGGACATCGACCCGGCGGCCTACCAGAAGGAGACTGACATCCTCGACGTCTGGATCGACAGCGGCGTCAGCGCCGGCGTCGTCTGCGACACCCACCCGGAACTCTCCCGCGCCGACTACGGCAAGTTCATCTACCTGGAGGGCTCCGACCAGCACCGGGGCTGGTTCCATTCCTCCCTGCTCTTCAACCTGGCCGCCAGCGGCCAGAAGCCCTACACCACGGTGGTGACCCACGGCTTCGTGCTGGACGCGAAGGGCCAGAAGATGTCCAAGTCCCTGGGCAACACGGTGACCCCCGAGGAGGTCTTCAAGACCTACGGCGCCGACATCCTGCGCCTCTGGACCTGCAGCGTGGACTACAACGAGGACGTGCGCATCGGCAAGGAGATCCTGGAGCGCACCGCGGACGCCTACCGCAAAATCCGCAACACGATGCGCTTCCTCCTCGGCGCCCTGGAGGGCTACGACCCGGTCCGGGACGCGGCGCCGGAGATGGCGTGGTCAGCCCTGGACCTCTGGATCCACGGCGCCTTCCTGCGCCTGGCCCGGGAGGTGCGCGAGGCCTACCTGGCCTTCGAGTTCCACCGGGCCACCCAGGCCATCCTGGAGTTCTGCCAGCGGGACCTGTCGGGGCGCTATTTCGAGATCATCAAGGACCGCCTCTACTGCGACGCGCCGGATTCGCCCCGGCGCCGCAGCTGCCGGACGCTCTGCCACCGGCTCGCCGAGGGCCTCGCCATCCTCCTGGCGCCGGTGCTGAGCTTCACCGCCGATGAAGTCTGGGAGCACATCCCGGGTGTGGAAGGCCCGGTCTTCCAGCAGCGCTTCCCCGAGGGCGTTGCCCCGAAGGAGCACGAGGCCTGGACGGCCCTGTGGATCGTGCGGGAGGCGCTGCAGGGGGCCATGGAGCCCCACCGCGCCGCCAAGGCCATCGGCACCAGCCTGGACGCCACCGTGCGCATCGGCCTGCCCCCGGAGAACCAGGCGGAGCTGCACGGCCTCGGGGAGGGCCTCGAGGACCTCTTCGTGGTCTCCGGCCTGGAGTTCTTCGACGCCCCGGAGCTGGAGGTCGAGGTGCGCCCCCACGCCGGCGCCAAGTGCCCCCGCTGCTGGAACCACCGGGGCGGCCACGGCACCCAGGAGGATCCGGAGCTCTGCCTGCGCTGCGCCAAGGTCATGACCGCTCCGGGGATGGGGGAGGCCCGATGAACCGCCTGCGCTGGGCCCTGCTGCCCCTCCTGGCCTTCCTTGCGGATTGGGCCTCCAAGGCCTGGATCCTCTCCATCCTGCCCCGGGAGGGCGCCTCCCGCTCCGTCATCCCGGGCTTCTTCAGCCTCACCCTCGGCTACAACAAGGGCGCCATCTTCGGCAGCCTGCACACGGCTCCGGACTGGCTGCGCACGGGCCTCTTCACCGTCGCAGGCCTCGCCGCCCTCTGGTACTTCGGCCGGGAGTTCTTCGCCGAGGCCACGCCGCGCCTGGAGCGGGTCGCCCTCGGGCTGATCCTCGGCGGCGCCGCCGGCAACGGCCTCGACCGCCTGCTGCGGGGCCACGTGGTGGACTTCCTCGACTTCGCCTTCGGCGGCTGGCACTACTGGACCTTCAACCTCGCCGACAGCTGCATCGTGGTGGGCGGGATCCTCTTCGGGTGGAGCCTGCTCTTCGCGAAGAAAGCCGCGGAGCCGGCGGCGGCGGAGTAGGGGGCGGAGCAGGGCGCCTCAGCGCTTCACGCCCCCGGCGCAGGGGAATTCGCTGTTCCAGGAACCCTGCCCCGGGGTGAGCTCCAGCAGGCCGGTGCCGTCGGGCTTGATCTGGAAGAGGCTGAACTTGCCGCCGCCGAAGTAGAGGGTGCGGTGGAAGCGGATGAGGGACCCGTCCGTGCTCCAGTCGGGCTTGGAATTGATCTGGCCGTCGTCGAGGATGGTGCCCAGTCCGCTGCCTGCCGGCCCGACCTTCCGGAGGCCCCAGGTGCCGAGAGGCTTGCCGGGGCTGCCGGGGGGCAGGGTCTGGGTGAGGAAGGCGATGGTCTGGCCGTCCGGCGAAAAGTAGGGATCGTTGTCGACGAGGTGGTCGTGGGTGAGGCGCGTGGCGGCGCCGCCCTTCGCGGGCACGAGGTAGACCTCCTGGTCGACTTGAACGAGGCTGCCGGAGGGCGTCGAGATGAAGGCCACCGTGGCGCCGTCCGGGGACCAGCTGGGATCGATGTTCAGGCCCTGGCGGCTGGTGATGGCGACGGGGCTCTGGCCGGCCGCGTTGGTGACGTAGATGTTCAGGTTGGGCGCCGTCCCGCCGAACATCACCATGCGCGCCCCGTCCGGAGACCATTCGGCGTGGCCCTGGAACTGCCAGCCGTTGGCGCCGTTGGCGATGGCTTCGCGGGGAAGGGAGCCGTCGGCGTTCACGATCCAGAGGCTGGTCTTCGTGTAGTCCGTATCATGGACGCCCTTGGGGGTGCGGTAGAAGAGGATGCGGGTCCGGTCCGGCGAGATTCGCGGCCACCAGGAATCGAAACGAGGGTCGCTGGTCAAGGGATGCGCGCCGCTGCCGTCCGCGTTCATCACGTAGAGTTCGTAGTTGCCCGTGCGGTCCGAATCGAAGGCGAGCTGGGTGGCGGCGATCGTGGGGAAGTCCGGCGTGGTGCAGCCGCAGCCCCCGCCGGTGCGGCAGCCGGTCCCGCCGGCGAGCAGCCCCGCCGCGAAGGCGGTGCGAAACAGGGTCCGGGCGGCTCGGCGAGGTCTCATGCCCCATCTTGCCCGGCGGGGAAGACGAGGCGCCAGCCTCAGTCCCGGGGGCTGAGGATCCGCAGGATCGTGAGGAAGAGGTTGAAGATGTCCAGGTAGAGGCTGATGGCCACGTCCACGGCGTTGCGGCCCGTGGCGGGGATGGCCATGGCCCGGTGGCAGTCGAAGCCGATGTAGAGGGTGAAGATGCCCGCCGCCAGCCACTCGATCCAGCCCGCATGGGCCAGCGAAGGGATGAAGAAGCCCAGGACCCGCAGGACCACCAGGGCGATCAGCGACGCGAAGATTACGCCGCCCAGCTTCTCGAAGACCTTCGGGTAGCTGAGGCCCAGGAGCGTCATCACGCCCGTGGTGCAGCCCGTCAGCATCAGGGCGCGCATGACGAGGGCCGTGCCGCCGACGCGCAGATAGGTCTCCAGGATGGGTCCGAGGATGAGGCCGAAGGGGATGAGCAGCAGGTGGTAGCCCAGCAGCGCCACGGGCATCGTCTTGGCCCGGCTGGCGGTGAAGACGCCGATCATCGGCAGGACGAGGCCCAGTCCCAGGAAAAGGAGCATGCCCGGCCGGAACTGGGCCTGCAGGGCCCAGGCCGCCAGCACGGCATTCAGGGCCAGGCCGTAGAGGGTAAGCCCTCCGGTCACGCCCAGGAAGGCCCGGCGGGAGAGGGTGTCGTCTCCGGTGCGTTCCCAGAGGTTGGACGCGAGGATGGATCGGGAATCGGCGGTGGCCATGGGTGCTCCAGGCTTCATTCTACGACGACGGCAACAGCCCCAGTTCTTCCCGGTTTTCATGCACCACCGCGATGATCCTCGCCAGGTGCTCCTCCTCCGTGCCGCCGACCTCCTCGATGAGCATCCGCAGCCCCTCCGCCACCTCGAACCTGTCCACGCCGGCGGCGAAGGCCTTGTCCTTGAGCTTCTTCCTCACGCTCCGGGGCTCCAGCCCTTCGGTCCGGCTGGGCCGCACCAGGGCGCAGGCGGTGACGAAGCCGGTGATCTCGTCGCTGGCCAGCAGGGCCTTGTCCAGGAGGCTGTCGTAGCTCACGCCCCACTGGGTAAAGTGGGCCGAGATCGCGTGGGCCAGGGCCTCCTCCCCCCGTTCCCGCAGCCAGGCCACGATGCGCTTGGGATGCTCTTCGGGCCACTGGTCGTAGTCCGCGTCGTGGAGCATGCCCGCCAGGCCGAACTGTTCGACGTCCGCGTCCAGCCTCCCCGCCAGGTCCCGCATCACCAGCTCCACCGCCCGGGCGTGGACGCGCAGCTTTTCCGATGGCGTCCATTCGCACAGGAGGGTCCAGGCTTCGTCGCGGGTCAGCATCTATCGCACCTCGATTATGGGATGGGGCGGCTCCAGGGGCCCGTCGCCACCGTAGCGCACGCGCTCCAGGAAGAGCCCCGCCGCCGGCGCCGCCAGGGCGCCCCAGCGGAGGTTGGCTTCTTTCGTCGGCCTCGCGATGTCGCGCTGGAGGTCGGCCAGGGCCGCCTTGCCCATCGCGCAGGCCACGGCCGCGCCCGCCATGCGCCGCACCTGGCGGTGGAAGAAGTGGGTGGCGGTAACCCGCAGCAGGACCAGGCTGCCGGCCTCCAGGAATTCGCAGGACTGGATGGCGCAGCGCCCGTCCTCCCGGGGTTCCAGGTCCGCGAAGGCCGAAAGATCGTGGTTCCCCAGGAAGGACTCCCAGGCCGTCTCCAGGAGCCGCAGGTCGAAGGCGCCCTTCACCCACCACGCGTAGGGCTTGCCGAAGGCCGTGCGGCGCCGGCTCAGCTGGTAGAGGTAGGTGCGGGCCTCCGCGTCGTGGCGGGCGTGGAACTTGGGGCTGCAGGCCTTGGCCTCCCGCAGGGCCAGGTCGTGGGGCAGGTGGGGATCCAGCAGGCGGATCAGGTCCCGGGCCTCCGGGGCGCCCATGGGATCCAGGTGCAGATGGGCCACCTGGCCGAGAGCATGCACGCCTGCGTCCGTGCGGCCCGAGCCCATGAGTTCGATGACCCGGCAGCCGGCCTCCCGCAGGGCGTGCTCCAGGCTGCCCGCCACCGTGCGCACCCCTTCCGCGGTCTGCTTGGCGCCCTGGCGCTGCCAGCCCTGGAACTTCGAGCCGTCGTACTCCACCAGCAGGCGGTAGGCCGCCGGACCCGCGGTGGCGGGCCGCAGGGCGCCGGGCCTGGGGCCGCCGGGCCGGGTGCTGGCGGGCCGGGTGCCAACGGGACGGGGCGGCCGGGGGCCCCGGCGCTCCGCGCTCATTCCTTCGGGATCACCCGGCGGACCTCGTTCAGGAAGGCGTCGGGATCGTGGAAGGGCTTGGCCAGGTAGCCTTCGGCGCCGGTCTCGGCGATGAAGCGCTCCCGGTCCCCGAACATGGCGTGGGCGGTGGCGATGAGGACGGGGATGGAGGCCGTGGCGGGATCGGCCTTGAGGAGCCGGGTGATGCCGATGCCGTCCATCTTCTGGCCGTCCATGGTGGAGCGGGCGAGGCTGATGTCCATGATGATGCCCGCCAGGCCGCCCTCCCGGGCGATGGCCAGGATCTCCGCCGGGTCCTCTGAGACCACGACCTCGAAGCCGCCCTTGCGGGTCAGCACCACCTGCATGAACTTCACGTTGATCGCGTCGTCCTCGACGAGCAGCACCCTCTGGGCCATGGGGGGATTGTTGCCAGGCTCGGCGGCGGCCATGGGCCGGTGGCCGGCTTCGCTCGCCAGCGGGTGTCTCCCTCCGTGCCGCTTCTTCATCGCCGCCCCGATCGTCTCAACCATCCTGCCCTGGAATTCAGCACCACGTCCCCCGGATCCGCGCGGACTCCAGGTCGTCCAGGATAGCCGCGGGGACCCGCAGGCGGCCCCGGCCCACGCCAAGCCGCAGGCCGGGCTTGTTGGCGCCGTGGTAGTCGCTGCCCCCGCTGGGGGCCATGCCCTTCCGGGCCGCCAGGTCCAGGAAGTAGGCCTGCTCCGCGGGGCCGTACTCGCCATAGTAGGCCTCGAAGCCCGCCATGCCCGCCCGCTGGAGGTCCTCCATCGCTTCGTCCCAGCCGAAGCCGCGGCCCGCGAAGCGGCCGGGATGGGCGATGAGGGGCAGGCCGCCGGCCTCCCAGATCCAGCGCGCCGCGGTGGGCGGATCCAGCTCCCGGCGCGGGACGTAGCCCGGCGCGTGGTCGGCGAGGTAGCGGTTGAAGGCTTCGGGAACGCTCTTCACGGCGCCGAGCTGGACCAGGGCCAGGGCCATGTGGACCCGGGAGGCGACCACGCCGGCCCGCTGGGCGTCCACCTGGGCCAGGGTGAGGGGCACCCCCAGCCCGTTCAGCCGGGCGATCATGCGGAGGTTGCGCTCGTCCCGGCTTTCGCGGAATTCGGCGAGGCGGGCCTGGAAGCGGCGGTCCGAGGGATCCACGAAGAGCCCCAGGACGTGGAGGGAACGGCCCAGGAAGCGGCAGCTCAGCTCGGTGCCCGGGATCAGCCGGGCCTTCACCTTGGGCTGCATCCCCAGGAAGCGGGGCAGGCCGTCCACGGTGTCGTGGTCCGTGAGGGCCAGGGCCTCCAGCCCCGCCTCGTCCGCCGCCAGGGCCAGGGCCTCCGGCGTGTCGGTGCCGTCGGAGAAATGGGTGTGGGCGTGGAGGTCGATCATGGCGGCGGAGGCTTCGTGGAACGGGTCTCTAAAGCAGGAAGCGGGCCCGGCGGCCCGCTTCCGAGGTCGGCGCAGGCCGGGGCTACTGCACGAAGTGGGAGGCGCCCTCGGCGTCCTCGAGCTCCTCCATGGCCAGCTTCCGGAAGAGCTTCACGTCCATGAGGCTGAAGAGGCTCATGTAGGAGAAGCCGCTGAAGAAGAGCCACAGGAAGGGCACGGAGGCCCACTTGCGGAGGTAGATCGCGGCCAGCAGGGCGGCGAAGTAGTAGAGGGCGAAGCCCGCCTCGAGGAAGGAGATCAGGCTCTTGGGCACCTTGTAGGCCCGCTTGCTGGTGGCCATCCCGAAGGCGTCCACGCCAAGCTTCGGGGTCCGCTTGAACTCCTTGTCGTCGGTGAAGAAGCCTTCGATCAGGGCCTTGGCCTGGTTGAGGGCGAGGCCGATGCCCAGGCTCATGAGGGCCGGTATGTACTTGATGCGGGCCGTCCAGCCCCGGTTGTCGAAGAGCTCCTTCTGGCTCACGCCGAAGTAGAGGCCCACGCTCACCGCGTTCAGGACGAAGAAGGGGCCGTCGGTCAGCAGCAGGACGTGGGCGGGGGTGCCGGCCCGCAGGATCATGCAGGGCACCATCAGCACCGCGAGGATGACCATCAGGAAGTAGTTGCAGTTGGCCGAGAGGTGGAACCAGCATTCCAGCTTGGTGTGCAGGCTGGCGTCGCTCCTCCAGATGGTCCCCATGAGCTTGCGGATGACCTGGGCGTTGCCCTTGGCCCAGCGGTGCTGCTGGCTCTTGAAGGCGTTCACATCCACGGGCAGCTCGGCGGGCACCACCATGTCCTTCAGGTAGACGCCGCGCCAGCCCTTGAGCTGGGCCCGGTAGCTGAGGTCCGCGTCCTCGGTGATGGTGTCGTGCTCCCAGCCCCCCGCGTCGGCGATGGCGGCGACGCGCCACATGCCGGCGGTGCCGGAGAAGTTGAAGAAGGCCCCGGAGCGGTTGCGGGCCGTGTGCTCGAAGACGAAGTGGCCGTCCAGGAGGATGGCCTGCACCTGGGTGAGCAGGGAGAAGTCCCGGTTCAGGTGGTCCCAGCAGCCCTGGACGAAGGCCACCTTGGGATCGGCGAACTGGGGCACGGCCTGGCGGAGGAAGTCCTCCGTGGGGATGAAGTCGGCGTCGAACATGGCCACGAACTCGCCCTTGGCGGTCTGCAGCCCGTGGGCCAGGGCGCCGGCCTTGAAGCCCGTGCGGTCCGTGCGGTGGATGTGGCGGATGTCGAAGCCCAGGAGCTGGTAGCGCTCGCAGACGGCGGCGGCGACCTTCACGGTCTCGTCGGTGGAGTCGTCCAGGAGCTGGATCTCCAGCTTCTCCTTGGGCCAGTCCATGCGGATCACGGCGTCCACCAGCCGCTCCACCACGTTCACCTCGTTGAAGATGGCGAGCTGGACGGTGACGTGGGGCAGGAAGCCCTCTGCGCCCAGGGGCGCCCGGGGGACATCCTTCTTGTGGCGGAAGTAGAGCACGAGCATCCACAGCCGGTGGGCGCCGTAGACGCTCAGGACCGTCAGGATGGTGAAATACGTACCGAGGACCAGCGCCTTGAGGGTGTCCATGGTGGGGAAGGGCTCCTAGGATGCTTGCCGCCGGGCAAGTAATCCTTAAATTGTCTCCAAAGGCTTGGAAAAAGCCACCAAATTTAAAGGAAATTTCAATTAACTTTTGAGGCGCGCGGGCCCCTCCGGATAGGCTGGATCCATGAGTGATGCGGACAAGCTGCCCCAATCGATCGGGCGCTACGAGGTGCGACGGCTCCTCGGCGCCGGGGCCATGGGCAGCGTCTTCCTGGCGGAGGATCCCAGGATCAAGCGCAAGGTCGCGGTCAAGACCGTGAAACTGGACGCTTTGCGCTCCGAGGCCGACCGCCACGAGTACATGATGCGGTTCCAGCGCGAGGCGGAGATCTCTGGCCTGCTGAACCACCCGGGCATCGTCGCCATCTACGACGTCGGCGAATGCGAACTGGGCCCCTTCCTGGCCATGGAGTACGTCCCGGGCAAGCCCCTGGACGGGATCATGAAGGCCAACCAGCCCATGTCCCTCCGGGACAAGCTGAAGATCGCCGCCGGCATCGCCGAGGCCCTGGACCACGCCCACCACCACGGCATCGTCCACCGGGACGTGAAGCCCGGCAACGTGATGATCACCGAGGACGGGCGGCCCAAGCTCATGGACTTCGGCATCGCCAAGCGGGAGGACGCGAACCTCACCCAGACCGGCACCTTCCTGGGCACCCCGAGCTACGCCAGCCCCGAGCAGATCCGGGAAGGCACCGTGGACAACCGCTCGGACATCTTCTCCTTCGGCGTGCTGGTCTTCGAGATGCTCTCGGGCATGTCCCCCTTCCCGGGCAACAGCATCAACACCATCCTCTACCGCATCGTGAACGAGCCCCCGGTGGACGTGAAGCCCCCGGTGCTCGGCGTGCTGCCGGACGGCTGGGGGCGGATCTTCACCAAGGTGCTGGCCAAGAAGCCTGCGTACCGCCACGAATCCTGCGCCCTCTTCGTGAAGGACCTGATGGAGAGCGCCACGGACCTGCACATCGAGGAGCGCCGGGAGCT
>JBGASS010000475.1:0-2073 GCA_044229555.1 Holophagaceae bacterium | reverse complement strand
GCCTCGCGGAGCTGCGGGAGGCGATCCGGGCCTGGGCGCCCCGCTGAGGCCTTAAGGAATCCGGCCTCAGTCCTCGAAGCGAGCCCGCTGCGCCGCCGTCCGCCAGGGACAGGCGCCGTCCGCCAGGGGGAAGAGCCGCTTCCGCACCCGCGCGATGAGGATGTAGCCCAGGTTCCGCAGGGGCCGGGGCACGAGCCAGAGGAGGGAGCCGAGGAGGCTCCAGGGGCCGCCGAGGCCGTGGAGCACGCGCACCACGCCGCTGCTGCGGGTGAGGATGCGGCCGTCGGCGGTCTTCACCACCAGGCTGTCCGGCAGCCCGGCCCGGCGGGCCTCCGGGATCTCGCGACGGAAGGCCTCCCCATGCAGGGGCGCGAAGCGGAAGGCCAGGGCCCGCTCCCCGCGGTCCAGCACGAAGCGCACGGCGCCGTGGCAGAGGCCGCAGGACCCGTCGTAGAAGAGGAAGTCGCCGCTCACCGGTCCCGCCTCACTTGGTCACCATCACCCAGACCCCCACGGCGATGAAGGCGGCGCCCGCCACGTAGCGCAGCGCGGCTTCCGGCACGACCTTGAAGAGGACCCCGCCCAGGGCGACGCCGAGGGCCGTGGCGCAGACCAGGGCCGCGCTGGCGGCGAGGAAGACGGTGAGCAGGGCGCCGCTCCTCGCGCTCGCGGTCATGGCGGCGAGCTGGGTCTTGTCCCCCAGTTCGGCCAGGAAGACGGTGGCGAAGGTGGTCCAGAAAAGGCCGCGTTCCATGGGTCGCTCCTCCCTGGAGTGTAGGGAATCCGGCGATTTGAGGCACACTGGCAGGACATGACGCACGACTTCTTCGACCTTCCCATCACCTACGTGGACACGCCCGACGCCCTCGCCGAGGCCCTCCCGGCATGGTTCGAGGCGGGCCTGCTGGCGGTGGACATCGAGTGCAGCCTCACGGGCATGCACCACTGCGTCCTGGCCTTCCTGCAGATCGCCACCCACGACCACGTCTGGCTGGTGGACCCCCTCGCCCTCCCCGACCTCATGAAGCCCACCCTGGAGGCCATGTCGGAGATCCCCTGGATCGTCCACGACTACAGCGGCGACGGCATCGTCTTCAAGCGCCTCTACGACGTGGTGCCCAGGAGCGTCCTCGACACCATGCTGCTGGCCCGGGCCCTGGGCTATCCCCAGCCCGGCCTCAAGACCATGGCCAAGCTCAAGCTGGGCATCCAGATCCCGAAGGAGGAGCAGGACTCCAACTGGATGCTGCGGCCCCTGCGGGAGGCCCAGCTCTCCTACGCCGCCCGGGACGCGGCCCTGCTGCTGCCCCTGCTGCGCACCTTGGCCGCCGAGGCCGAGGCGAAGCAGGACGATCCGGAGATCGGCCCGCGGCTCCGGGCCCTGCCCGGCGAGCTGCGCGCCCTCTTCCGCCGCATCCGGAAATACACCCGGCCCGACGACAATCCCATCATCGACAAGGTGCGCGCCATGGGCCTCGGCGAGCGCGCCGAAGCGAAGGCCCGCGCCCTGTCCGACTTCCGTTACCGCTGGGGCAACGAGGGCGACGTGGCCGCCGTCATGGAGCTGGGCAACCGCTGGATCCTCGCGCGGATCCTGCATCCACCCACCAGCAAGGAGCAGCTCGAGAAGGCCATCCCGAACCCCCGCTTCCGCCGCAAGCGGCTGGACGAGCTGTGGGAGGTGCTGGGGGAGCCCAGGCTCGTGGTGCACGAGGACTGAGGTGGAGGGCGATCCCTTCTGGTCCCGCCACGCGCGGCGCTACGACCGGGCCACCCTGGCCCTGAACCGGAACTTCACCGCCATGGCCCGGGACGCGGCGGAACGGGTGCGCGGCCTCGAGGTCCTCGAGCGGGCCGCGGGCACCGGGCTGGTGACCGCCGAGCTGGCGAGGACGGCGGGGCGGGTCGTGGCGACGGACCTGACGGAGGACATGCTGGCGATCCTGCGGGGGCGCATGCAGTCCCTGCGCGCCGCGAATGTCGAGGTCCGGCCCGCCGACGCCGCGGCCCTGGACTTCCCCGACGCGAGCTTCGACGCGGTCGTGATGGCGAACCTGCTGCACCTGCTGCCGG
>JBGASS010000474.1:0-2077 GCA_044229555.1 Holophagaceae bacterium | reverse complement strand
CCTGCGTGGACGGCTACGAGGTGTTGGGCTTCAACGCGCCGGCCTGGCGGGTCTCCGGGGACCTCTACGGGTCCTGGATCCTGGAGGACGGCAGCCTCTGCGCGGCGGTCGCGGACGTGAGCGGCAAGGGCATGGGCCCCGGCCTCCTGATGGTCACCTTCCACGCCTACATGGACGCCTGGGCGGACTGGTCCAGCCTGCCGGCGGTGCTCCTGGAGCGCCTGTCCACCACCCTCGCCCGGCACACCGAATCCAACCGCTACATCACCGCTTTCCTCGCGCACCTGGATCCGGAGGACGGGCGCCTCCGCTTCGCCTGCGCGGGGCATCCACCGGCCCTCCTGCGCCGGAAGGCGGGGACCATCGAGGTGCTGGACGCCCCGGGCCTGCCCCTGGCCATGCTGCCGGGGCAGACGCCCTACGGTTCCGGCGAAACGGCCCTGGAGCCCGGCGACGTCGTGCTGCTCTACACCGATGGCCTGGCGGAAGCCGAGAACCCCGCGGGGGAGGAGTTCGGCCTGGAAGGCCTGCGCCAGGTCCTGGCCCGGGAAGGCCACCTGAGCCTGCCGGAGCTCCGCCAGGCCCTCGTCCTGGCCCTGCAGGTCCACCTGGGAGGGCAGAGCCCCCAGGACGACCAGACCTTCCTGCTGCTGCGGCGGGCCTGAACCCGCCTCACTTCCCCGCGTACTGGTCGATGACCCGCTCGATCGCCGCCCGGCAGGCGGCGCAGAAGCCCACCTCGTCCCGGGTGAACATGAGGCAGTCCTCCTGGGCGCGGAAGTAGCCGGTGGCCTCGTACATGGCGCCCTCGAAGGCGCCCACCTTGCCGCTGTGAGCGTCCTGGTTCAGGAGCGCCGTTTCGTGAACCTTCTCCCGGGCGAAGAGGGCCTCCATCTCGGCTTCCGGCTTCCGGTCCGCCCGGAGCTGGCGCCGCTCCTTCTGGATGGCGTGGCTGAAGGCTTCGAACTCGGCCTTCTTCCAGGGCGTCGGCAGCGCCAGGCCCGGGCTGAGGGCGGCCTTCCACTTGGGGTTTTTCGGATCCGCGCTGACGTTGGGCTCCCAGGGCTCCTGGCGGGGCTTGCCGAGCTCCAGGGCCACGTCGCTGGTGTAGTACTCGTCGGCGAGGCCCGCGAAGTGGTGGCCGAACTCGTGGACGAAGAGGTAGGCCATGAAGGCGTTGTCCGAGGCCACGGTGGCGTAGAGCTGGTGGATGCCGCCGCCCCCGTAGGTGCGGCCGTTGGTCAGGATCTCCACGAAATCGTAGGGGGCCTGGGAGGCCAGGTCCCGGAAGGCCCGGTTGTCGAAGGTGAGGACGTAGCGCTCGCTGCCGAAGGCGTCGTAGGTGGCGCCCACGGGGCTGCGGCGGTGGAGGCCGGTGCTGGGCCGGGCGATGCCGCTCTCCTGCGCCGCGGGGCAGAGGCCCCAGACGTTGAAGTCTTGGCGGCGGGACTTGAAGGGCTCCTCGGCGAAGAGGAGGCGGGCCATGCGCCGGGCGTCCTTCAGGAACTTGGGGCGCTGTGCGGCGGTGTAGCCGTCCCCGAGGATGAGGAGGTCCACCTTCGTCGAAGGATCGCCGTTCCTCAGGATGGGCACGAGGGCCCCCGCGCCCGTCGGCGCCGCCCGGACGACGTCCAGGGCCCTGGGGTCCACCGGCACCCGCCAGAGCTCCTTCCAGGCGAGGTCCGGCGTCCGGCCGAGGAGGACCACCTCCACCGGGCCCGGGGGCTCGGGGAAGCGGAAGGATTCGGAGAAGGCCCGCGCCCGTACCTTGGCTTCCGCCGTGTCCCGCCACTCGCCGAAGATGCTGGCGAAGCCCCGGGAGTAGAGGAGCTCGCGGCTCTTCGCGTCCCGCACCTCGAATTTGCAGAGGCCCAGGTTGGAATCGTCCACGGGCTTCGCGGGGTTGCCGGGCCAGGGCAGGGGCTCCCGCACCACGCGCTCCAGGCCGAAGGCCTCCGTCGCGGCGGTGCCCGCATGGCTGTAGTCCACCCGCAGGGTCCGGGGCGGCCCTGCCGCGAGGCCGGCGGCGCAGATCAGCAGGGAGGCGAGAAGGCGGCGCATGGGGACTCCGGGAAGG
>JBGASS010000473.1:0-2078 GCA_044229555.1 Holophagaceae bacterium | reverse complement strand
CCCCTCACCTCCGCGGCCCAGGCCCCGAAGGATGCGGCGGTGTCGCTGCAGTGGCTGGACGGGGCGCGACGGGCGCGGATCGAGTCCTGAGCGCCCCTACCGCCGCAGCACCACCAGCGTCAGGTCGTCGTCCGGGGCCGCGCCACCGGTGTAGGCGTTCACCGCGGCCAGCAGCCGCTCGGGGATGTTCTCCGCGGACTGGGCCAGGACGGCGCCGATCCTGGCTTCGCCGAAGAGCTGCCGCTCCGCGTCCGCGGCCTCGCTGAGGCCGTCGGTGTAGCACAGGAGGGCGTCGCCGGGCTCGAGGCGGCCCTCGGCGAGGTCGTGGTGGGCCTCGAAGTCGTGGGGGCTGAGGCCGATGCCGATGCCGCGCGACACCAGGGTCTCCACGGTCCCGTCGGCGCGGCGCAGGAGGGGGGCGGGGTGGCCGCAGCGCACGAGCTGGAAGCCGCCGCTGCCCGGATCGAAGACGCCGTACACCAGGGTCATGAAGACCCGCCGGCCGTGGCCTTCGCACCAGATCTCGTTGAGGCGGGCCGCCACCTCGATGGGGCCGCGCTTCGCCTTGTCCAGGGCCGCCAGCACGCCCTTGGTCTCCGCGGCGTAGAAGGCGGCGGAGGTCCCCTTGCCGCTCACGTCGGCGATGAGGAAGGCCAGGCGCCCGTCGGCGAGGCGGTAGAGGTCGTAGTAGTCCCCGGCCACTTCCTTGGCCGGCTGTAGGGTGGCGTGCACGGTGGCGCCATGGGCCAGGGCGGGGATGTCCGGCAGCAGGTGCATCTGGACTTCCCGCGCCACGCGCAGCTCCTCCTCCAGCTTGAGGCGCACCTGGCGTTCGGCGATGGAATCCTGGATGCGGGCGGCCATCTGGTTGAAGGCCTGGGCCAGCCGGCCCACCTGGTCCCGGGTGCGGGGCTTGATGCGGGCGCTGAAGTCGCCGCCGGAGAGGCGGCCGACGCCTTCGAAGAGGTCGTCCACGCTCTTGCCCAGCTGGCGCGCGAGGTAGAGGCCCATGAGGGTGGCGCCGAACTGGAAGAGGAAGAGGACCATGAGCAGCAGGGTCACGGCGACGAGGGTGAGGGCCGTCTCCGCGGAGCGGTTGCCGCTCTCGAAGCCGTAGCCCTTGAAGAGTTCCACCAGGTTGGTTTCCGGCTTGGCGGTGAGGAGGAGCTCGCTGCCGTCCTTCCAGTCCCGCACCTTGAAGGACACGGAGGGGAGGCGGAAGGGGTGGAAGAGGCCGCCGCCCTGCAGGGCCTGGCCCTGGGACCAGGCGGCCAGGGGCTCCTGGCGGTTCAGGATGAGGGGCAGGGCGTCGTCCCCCAGCTTCACCATGGGCTTCCGCCGGCCCTTCTCGTTGAGGAGCACCACCCGGTCCACCCGGTAGTGCATGCGCCCGCCCCAGAGATCGCTGCCCTGGCTGGCCAGGCTGCCGAGGCTGAGGTTCAGCAGGCGGAAGCCGCCGGGCTCCGCGCTCACGGCCCGGAGGAAGACGCCCTTGCCTTTGATGGGGGCGTCCTCGTTCCACACGAGGCCCACGAAGCCGGGCTCGACGTCCTCGGGCAGGGAACCGACGCGGACCACCTGGCCCTGGCCGAAGCCCTTCATCGCCTCCAGGGCCACCACGTCCCGGGGATCCTCGTTGGCCCGCTTCATCGCGGCTTCCGCCGCCCGCAGGTTGCCCAGGAGGGTGCGGCTCACCTGGCCGCCGATGCCCAGCCAGAAGAGGGACAGGAAGAGCACGGTGAGGGCCAGGGCCGGCAGCACGCTCAGCAGGGTGAGGATCAGCAGCAGGCGCCGGCTCACCTTGAACATCCACTTGCGCCACAGCCACCGGAGGGCGTGGAAGCCCAGCACCTGTACCGCGAGCCAGAAGGCGATATAGGAGAACACCGCGAAGGCGTTGGACTTCGGGAGGGGCAGCAACATCCAGGGAAGGCTCAAGGCCAGGAGGATCCACGCCCATCGCGGACGCAGGCGTCCAAGACGCTCCGTCATGGCTGCCAGAAAGGTTGATGTGGAAGTTTCGATGGGCGACCCCTCGGCCTGTGCTTGGAATTCGTTCGATCAGGACCTGGGCTTCA
>JBGASS010000007.1:0-17579 GCA_044229555.1 Holophagaceae bacterium | reverse complement strand
GCGCTGGGGTTGAGGATGAGGGGGGTGGCGGTGGCGGCGCGGAAGCGCTTCAGCAGTTCCAGCAGGGGGGCCGGGCCGCTGCCGCCGTTGACGCCCACGAGGGCGGCGCCCCATTCGGAGAGCTTGCGGATGTACCACTCGGGCTCGGCCCCGAAGAGGGTCTGGCCCTCGTCGTTGGGGGTCATCATGGCGGCGATGGGCAGGTCGCTCACTTCGCGGATGGCCCGGATGGCCTGGTTGATCTCGTTGAGGTCCTCGAAGGACTCCAGGACGAAAAGGTCGACGCCGCCGTCCACCAGGGCCTTCGCCTGGGCGGCGAAGAAGCCCTTGGCCTCGTCGAAGCTGGTGGGACCCCAGGGCTCGATGCGCAGGCCCAGGGGGCCGAGGCAGCCGGCGATCCAGCCCGGCGAGCCGGGGAATTCGCCCAGTGCGGCCCGGGCCAGCTCGGCGCCGGCGCGGTTGATGGCCTCCAGCTGGTCCAGGAGCCCGTAGGCCGCCAGCTTCACGCCGTTGGCGGCCCAGGTGTTGGTGGTGAGGACCTGGGCCCCGGACTGGCGGAAGGCCGCGTGGATGCCCCGCACCAGGTCCGGGTTCTCCAGGTTGGCGTGGTCGAAGGAGCGGTTGATGAAGAGGCCCTTCTCGTACAGCGCCGTGGGCGTGCTGCCGTCGAAGAGGAAGCAGTGGCCGTTCTCAAGGGCGGTCTGGAAGGTGCTGGGCATCGTGGACTCCGTGGAGCACCAGTGCCAGAGCGGGGATGGCTTCCCGTTTCGCCTCGATCGCCTTGCCTAGTTCACCCGTCGGGGTATCTCTCCGTGCTGATTCACACGGCAGGAATTGGCACCTTGCGCCGGATCTTCATCCGGGCAGGTTGCCGAGGTTTCATAGGGCCTGTCCCTCCACCTCTCTCGATAGCGCGCTCTGGAACTGGCAAAGATCAGGACTGCTGAGAGGCAAGGATGAGGCTGAAGGGCTTGTGCGTCAAGGCGGGGAGGCTCGTTCACCAGCTCAGCAGGTTCTCCACCTCGTCCCGGATCCGGTCCCGCCCCGGCAAAAACGCCGCCTCCAGCCCCGGCGCCGCGGGCGTCGGCACGTCCGGCGCGGCGCAGCGCAGCACCGGCGCGTCAAGCCAGGAGAAGCAGGCCTCCTGCACCCGGGCGGCGATCTCCGCGGAGGGCCCGTAGCTGAGGCTGGCCTCGGTGACCACGAGGATGCGGTGGGTGCGCTTCGCCAGGGCTTCGATGGCCTCCAGATCCAGCGGCCAGAGCGTCCGCAGGTCCAGCACCGCAACGTCGAAGCCCTCCGCTGCCTCGATGGCCGCGTGCTGCACGGCGCCGTAGGTGAGGAGGGCGGCCTTGTGGCCCTCCTTGCGCAGGGCGGCTTCGCCGAGCTTCGCCACCGGCGCCTCGTCCCATGCATCCTTCAGACGCCGATAGAGGTACTTGTGCTCGAGAAAGAGGACCGGATCCGGATCCTCGATGGCAGCCCGCAGCAGGGCGTAGGCGTCCTTCACCGTGCCCGGGGCGACGACCTTCAGGCCTGGCGTGCCCAGGAAATGGCCTTCCGGGTTCTGGCTGTGGAAGGGCCCGCCGCTGCCCCCGGCGCCCACGGGGCCGCGGAGCACGATGGGCACGCCGGCCCCCCAGCGCCAGCGCGCCTTCGCCGCGAAGTTGCAGATGAGGTCGGCGCCCAGCAGGGCGAAATCCATGAACTGGAACTCCGCCACCGGCCGCTGGCCCATGAGCGCCGCGCCGATGGCGGCCCCCACGATGGCCTGCTCGGCGATGGGCGTGTCCACCACCCGGGCCTCGCCGAATTCCTTCAGCAGGCCTTCCGTGGCCTTGAAGGCGCCGCCGTAGGCGCCGATGTCCTCGCCGATGCAGAAGACCGATGGATCCGCCGCCATGGCGTCCCGGAGGGCGCGGCGGATGGCATCCAGGTAGGTCCCTTCGAAGGCGGTCACGGGCCCAGTCTACCGGCGGCGGGGCCTAGAGGGCGCGGGCCAGGATCACGTCCCGCTGGGGATCCGTCCCCACCACGAAGACGTGATCGCCCACTTCCACGAAGCCGTAGCGGCGGTAGAAGGCCCGGGCCCGGTCGTTGCGCTCCCAGACGCCGAGCCAGAGCGTCTGCGCTCCCCGGGCCCGGGCCTCGTCCAGGCAGCACTCCAGCAGGGCCGGCCCCGCCTTCAGGCCCAGCCAGGCCCGCAGCACGTAGATGCGCTGCAGTTCCAGGGGCTCCGGGCCCGGGACGCAGTCCGGCACCTCGCCCCGGCGCAGGCGGGCGAAGCCGATGGCCTCGTTCCCCGCCTCGCCGGGTACCTCGACGAGGAGGTGCGCCGCCGCGGGATCGGCCAGCTCCGCCGCCTGGATGGCCTCGGAATAGGTGGAATCCAGGAAGAGGCGCAGGTCCTCGGCCGTGTTGGAAGCCGCGAAGGTCTCCGTGAAGGTGCGGCGGCCCCGGTGGGCGATCCGCGCGGCGTCGCCGGGGGTCGCTGAGCGGAGGGTGAAGGGGCCGGCCATCGGGGAAGGGTAGCAAGGGGGCCCGCTATGCTGTCTGGATGCTGTCCAACCTCCGCATCTCGAACCTGGCCCTGGTGGAGGATCTCGCCCTGGACCTGGGTCCGGGCTTCTCGGTCCTGACCGGCGAGACCGGCGCCGGCAAGTCCCTCCTGGTGGACGCCCTGGCCCTCCTCGTGGGCGCCCGGGCGGATGCGGACACGGTGCGCCTGGGTTCCGAGCGGGCCACGGTGGAGGCGGTGGTGGAGGGCAGCGGCGGCGCCTGGCTGGACTTCCTCACCGCCAAGGGCGTGCCCATGGACCATCCCGTCGTGCTGCGCCGGGAGGTGGGCGCCTCGGGCCGCAGCCGGGCCTGGATCAATGGAGCGGCCTCGTCCCTGGCGGACTTGAAGGAGGCCGGGCGCATCTGGATGCGCCTCTCCAGCCAGCACGACCACCAATCGCTGCTCGCCGAGGAACGCCACCTGGCCCTGCTGGACGAGGTGCTGGGCATCGAGGCGGATCTCTCGAAGGAAGTCGCCGCCCTGCGGGCCGCCGCCGCGGCCCTGGACGCCCGGAACCGCAGCGAGGCGGACCGCTCCCGGCGCCTCGCGGAGCTGGCGGAGCTGATCGGCGATCTGGAGAAGCTCGCCCCGAAGCCCCAGGAATGGACGAACCTGAAAGCCGAGCGGGAGACCCTGCGCCACGCCGCCCTGCTGGAGGCCGCCCATCGCGAGGCCGCCGAGGCCTTGCGGGGCGCCACTCCGGGCCTCCGCGAAGCCGGCCACGCCATGCAGAAGGCCGCCACCGTGCTGCCGGAGGCCCAGGACCTGGTGGATCGCCTGCGCTCCGCGACCCTGGAACTCGAGGACCTCCAGGCCCTGGCCCAGGACCAGGCCCTGCGCTTCTCCCGCAGCGGCGAGGCCGCCCTGGACGACCTGGAAGGCCGCCTCGCCCGCTTCGAGAAGCTGGCCCGTCGGCACCGCTGCGAACCCGACGAGCTGGCGGGCGTGCTCGGCGAGCTGCGGGCCGAAGAGCACCGCCTGAAGGACAAGGGTGAAAGCCCCGAAGCCCTGGCCAAGGCCCTGGACAAGGCCTGCACCGCCTACCTGGAGTCTGCCGAAGCCCTGCACGCGCGGCGCAGCGAGGCCCTCGGCCCTCTCGAAGCCGACACGAAGAAGCGCCTGGCGAAGCTGGGCATGAAGGGCGCGCGCCTCCAGTGCCGCCTGGCGGTGGCCGAGGAGGCCACCAGCCCCGCGAAGCGCGGCGGCCGGGGCGTGAAGGTGTCCGCCACGGGCTTCAGCGCCGTCGCCCTCTGGATCGAATCCAACGTCGGAGAGGGCTGGCGGCCCCTGGCCAAGATCGCCTCGGGGGGCGAACTGAGCCGCGTGATGCTGGCCCTCATGGGCGCGGGCCTGAAGCGCTCCGCCGGCGCCGCGGCCCTGACCCTGGTGCTGGATGAAGTGGACGCCGGCATCGGCGGCGAAACCGCCCTCGCCGTCGGCGACGCCATCCAGGAGCTGGGCCGCGCCCACCAGGTCCTCTGCGTCACGCACCTCGCCCAGGTGGCCGGCCGCGCGGACCGCCACGGCGCCCTCTCGAAAGCCACCACCGCCGACCGCACCCACAGCCGCTTCGCCTGGGTGGACGGCGAGGCCCGGGTGCGGGAGCTGGCGCGCCTCCTCAGCGGCCAGCCGGACCGCCCCGAGGCCCTGGAGCACGCGCGGGTGCTGATCGGGGCGGGGTAGGCCCCTACTCGCTGGTCAGCAGCGCATCCTCAGGGCAGGGATGGTGGTGCTGGTGGATGAGGTCCAGGGCCCAGTCGTAGGTCGCCTCGCAGGCCAGCTCGGGCACCAGTTCGGTGTGGACCACGGTGCCGTTCTCATCCAGGGCCACCACGGCCCGGGCCAGGAGGCCCTGGAGGGGGCCGTCCACCATGGTGACGCCGAAGGCCTCGCCGAATTCCTGATTCCGGAAGGTGGAGGCGAGGACCGCGTGGTCGATGTCATGCTCCGCGGCGAAGCGGCGCTGGGCGAAGGGCAGGTCCATGGAAACGCAGACTACGGTCATGTCCGAGGCCTCCTCGGCCCGGGCGTCGAAGGTGTAGACGCCCTTGGCGCAGATGGCGGTGTCGAGGCTCGGGAAGATGTTGAGCACCGCGCGTTTGCCCTCGAGGTCCACCAGGGTGAGGGGGCGCAGGTCGCTGCGGGTGAGGGTGAAGGGAGGGCAGGGCCGGCCCACGAGGGGCAGCTCCCCGCAGGTGTGGACGGGCTTGCCTTGGTAGGTGATCTGGGCCATGGGAACCTCCTGGCCGCCCCATGCTACTCCCCGGGCCCCGGCCGGGCCCGCCGCCCGGGCGAGCCCAAGATCACAACTCACCCCAGGGGCCTGGCTGGGAGGGGAGGGGCCCGGAAGTTGTGACGCAGGCCGTCCCCGGCCCGATAGAGAGTCTCCGGGTTGGAGCCGGTCGACGCGCGAGGGATGCGCGTCCCGCGGCGCTCCGGAGCAGGAAGCCCCATGAACCGAACCAAGATCGCGTGGCTGCCCGGGGATGGCGTGGGCATCGAAGTCATGGAGGCCGCGCGGCTCTGCCTCGACGCGGTGGGCTTCGAGGCGGACTACACCCACGGCGACATCGGGTGGGAGTGCTGGCGCACGGAAGGGGAATCCTTTCCCCAGCGCACCATCGACCTCCTCAAGGCCAGCGACGCCGCCATGTTCGGGGCCATCACCTCGAAGCCCGTGAAGGACGCCGAGGCCGAGCTGGCTCCGGAGCTGCGGGGCACCGGGCTGGTGTACCGCAGCCCCATCGTGCGCATGCGCCAGATGTTCGACCTCTACACCTGCCTGCGCCCCTGCAAGGCCTATCCCGGGAACCCCCTGAACTACCAGGAGGGCATCGACATGGTGGTGTTCCGGGAGAACACGGAGGACCTTTACGCCGGGGTGGAGTTCAGCCCGGTCCCCGACGAGGTGCAGGCGGTCCTGAACCGGCACGCCAAGGCCTTCGCGCCCTTCGCGGGACTCCCCTGCGACGCCTACGCCATCACCTGCAAGATCAACACCCGAAAGGGCTGCGAGCGCATCCTCCGGGCCGCCTTCGAGTACGCGAGGAAGTTCGGCTATCCCAAGGTCACGATCATCCACAAGGCCAACGTGGTGCGCGCCACCGAGGGCATGTTCCTGGAGATCGGCAAGGCCATCGCGAAGGAATACCCCGGCATCGCCGTGGACGACGCCAACGTGGACGCCATCACCATGTGGATGTTGAAGAACCCGAAGAACTACGGCGTCATGGTGGCCACCAACCTCTTCGGCGACATCATCAGCGACCTGGCGGCCCAGATGGTGGGAGGCCTGGGCTTCGGCTGCAGCGGCAACATCGGCGAGAAGCTCGCCGTCTTCGAGCCCAGCCACGGCAGCGCGCCGAAGTACGCCGGCCAGCACAAGGTGAATCCCATCGCCACCATCCTCGCCGCGAAGATGATGCTGGAATGGCTCGGGGAGGCCGAGAAGGCCGCCCGCATGGAGAAGGCCGTCGCGGAGGTCATCGCCGAGGGCCGGGTCCGCACCTACGACATGGGCGGCGCCGCCAGCACCCTCGACATGGGCGAGGCCATCGCCCAGAGGCTCGCATGCGTCCGCTGCTGATCCACGAAGTCGGCCTCCGGGACGGCCTCCAGGCCGAAGCCCAGGTCGTGCCGACGGACCTGAAGCTGGGCTGGCTGGAGCGCCTGCTGGACGCGGGCCTGGACATCCTCCAGGCGGGCTCCTTCGTGCATCCGGCCAAGGTGCCCCAGATGGCGGACACGGACGAGCTGTTCCGACGCCTCCGGGGGCGCCCGCGCCGGGGCGGCACGCTGCTCTCCGCCCTGGTGCTCAACGAGAAGGGGCTCGAGCGGGCCCTGGCCTGCGGCGTGGAGCTGGTCTGCCTGGGCGCCTCCGCCTCGGAGACCCACAGCCGGAAGAACACGGGCATGGGCAGCGAGGAGGCCACCCGGCGCATCATCGCCACCGCCCTCGAGGCCCGGAAGGCCGGGATGAGGGTCCAGGTGAGCGTGCAGAGCGCCTTCGGCTGCGGCTTCGAAGGGCCCGTCAGCGAGGCCAGGGTCCTGGCCATGGTGGCGGCCTACCTGGAGGCGGGCCTGCGGAGCATCAGCCTGGCGGACACGGCGGGCCACGCCCACCCCGCCCAGGTCGCGCGCTACATCCGGGAGGTCCTGGCCCTGGATCCGGGTGCCGAGGTGACCGCCCACCTCCACAACACCTATGGCCTGGGCATGGCCAACGTGTACGCGGCGATGGAGGCCGGCAGGTGGCGGCCATCGAGACCAGTTTCGGCGGCCTGGGCGGCTGCCCCTTCACCAAGCTGGCGGCGGGCAACGTGGCCACCGAGGACCTGGTCCACGGCCTCCAGCGCGCGGGCCGGCGCCTGGACATCGAGCTGAGGCCCATCATCGGCGTGGCCCAGGACGTGGCCATGTTCCTCGGCCGGGAACTGCCGGGCTGCGTCTACCGCACCGGCCGATCCGCGCGCACTCGGCCCTGGGTAGGAAGACGGCGTGGGCGGGAAGATCCTCGAAGGCATCAAGGTCCTGGACCTCACCAACGTGCTGTCCGGGCCCTTCGCCACCCTGCACCTGGCGCAGTTGGGCGCCGACGTGCTGAAGATCGAGAACCCCAAGGGCGGCGACCTGGCCCGCTGCCTGGGCATCCTGCCGGAACTGAACCGGCGCCTCATGGGCACCAGCTTCCTGGCCCAGAACTGCAACAAGCGCTCCATCACCCTCAACACCAAGTCGCCGGAAGGCAAGGCCATCTTCCTGCGGCTGGCCCAGGACGCCGACGTGGTGGTGGAGAACTTCCGGCCCGGCGTCATGGACCGCCTGGGCCTGGGCTACGACGTGCTCCGTGCCGCCAACCCGCGGCTGGTCTACTGCGCCATCCGGCCGGCCAGACCGGCCCCGACGCCCAGAAACCCGCCTACGACCAGATCATCCAGGGGCTCTCCGGCGAGATGGCGGTGAACGGCGACGCGCGCCTGAACCCGCTGCGCACGGGCTTTCCCCTCTGCGACACCGTGGGCGGCCTGAACGCGGCCTTCGCCATCCTGGCGGCTCTTTTCCACCGGGAACGCACCGGCGAGGGCCAGGCCATCGACGTGGCCCTTCTGGACAGCGTCATGCCCCTCATGGGCTGGGTGGCGGCGAACCTGCTCATCGGCGGCCAGCCGCCCCTGCCCATGGGCAACGACAACTTCACCGCCGCCCCCAGCGGGACCTTCCGCACCGCCGACGGGCACATCAACATCGCCGCCAACAAGCAGGAGCAGTGGGAGGCGGTCTGCGACGTGCTGGAGGTCCAGGAACTCAAGTCCGATTCCCGCTTCCAGGAGCGGGACACCTGCAAGAAGAACCGGGCTGAGCTGACGCCCCTGCTGGAGAGGAAGCTGGAACAACGCCCCACCGCCCACTGGGTGGAGGTCCTGAACGCGCGGGACGTCCCCAGCGGCGCCATCCTCGGCCTTGAGGATGCCCTCCGGCAGCCCCAGGTGGAGCACCGGGGCGTGCTGCGCAAGGTGCGGCGTGGAAGGCTTCGGCGAGGTGGAGGTCTTCGGCCTCACCGCGGCCTTCGAGAAGACCCCGGGCGCCGTGGACGCGCCCCCGCCGGAGCTGGGCCAGCACAACGCCGAGGTCTTCGCCCGCCTCGGTTTCAGTCCCGGCGAGCTGGCCGCCCTGAAGGCCAGGGGCGTCATCTGAAAGGAGCTGCCATGGGCATGACCGTTACTGAAAAGATCCTCGCCCGGGCCGCGGGCCTGCCGGCCGTGCAGGCGGGGGACGTGGTGGAGCCCGCCGTGGACCTCGCCATGTCCCATGAGAACGCGGCCCTGGTGATCAACCAGTTCCAGGAGGTCTTCGAAGGCACGGGCCTGGAGCCGAAGGTCTGGGATCCCTCCCGCATCGCCATCATCTTCGACCACCGGGTCCCCGCCGAATCCCCCAAGACCGCCACCAACCAGAAGAAGATCCGCGAGTTCGTGGCGGCGAACGGCATCGCCAAGTTCCACGACATCCGCGGCGACGTGGGGGGCATCTGCCACCAGATCCTCCCGGAGTACGGCTACGTGCGGCCGGGCTTCGTGGTGGTGGGCACCGACTCCCATACCACCAGCCATGGGGCTCTCGGAGCCTTCAGCTTCGGCATCGGCGCCACGGAGATGGCCTCGGCCTGGGCCCTGGGCATCGCCGTCAACATCGAGGTGCCCGCCACCATCAAGGTGGTGGTCTCCGGGGCCTTCCTGCCCATGGTGGGCCCGAAGGACCTGATCCTCCACATCATCGGCCTGCTCACCGCCCAGGGCGCCAACTTCAAGGTCCTGGAGTTCCACGGCGAGACCATCCGCGCCATGCGGACCAGCGGCCGCATCGCCCTGTGCAACATGAGCGTCGAGGCCGGCGCCACCTCGGGCATCGTGCCCGGGGACGAGGAGACCATCCGCTACCTCCGGGAGGAGGCCGGCGTCCTGGAATCCATCCACTACTTCCCGCCGGATCCGGACGCGGTGTACGTGCGCACCCTGGAGATCGACGTCTCCACCCTGGCCCCCCAGATCGCCTGCCCCCACACGGTGGACAACGTGAAGGACGTCGTCGCGGTGGCCGGCACCAGGGTCCACCAGATCGTCATCGGCAGCTGCACCAACGGGCGCCTGGACGACCTGGCCGCCGCCGCCGGCATCGTCCGGGGAAAGAAGGTGGCCCCGGGCACGCGGATGCTGGTCTTCCCGGCCTCGGGGCGCATTTTCGCCCAGGCCCTGGACAAGGGCTACATCCACGACTTCATGAAGGCCGGGGCCGTGGTGATGAACTCGGGCTGCGGCCCCTGCCTGGGCGTCCACGAGGGCGCCCTCGGCGACGGCGAGACCGCGCTCAGCACCACCAACCGCAACTTCAAGGGCCGCATGGGCAACCCCAAGTCCGACGTCTACCTCTGCAGCCCGGCGGTGGCGGCGGCCTCCGCCCTCACCGGCGTCATCACCGATCCCCGCGCCTGACAGGACATCCCATGCCCAAGGTCATCCTCAAGCTCGAGAACGACATCAGCACCGACGACATCTACCCGGGCCGCTACATGGCCACGGTGCTCCCCGCGGAGACCCCCCAGTTCGCCTTCGCGGACCGCACGGAATTCAACGCCCAGCTGCGGGCCAAGGCCTTCCCCCCCGGCAGCATCATCGCCGGCGGGGAGAACTTCGGCTGCGGGTCCAGCCGGGAGCAGGCCTGCTCCAGCCTGAAGGGGCACGACGTGGCGGTGGTGGCGAAGTCCATGTCACGCATCTTCCTGCAGAACAGCATCAACCTCGGCCTGAAGGTGGTCCTCTGCCCGGGACTGGAGGCCCGGGAGGGCGACGAGCTTGAATTCACCGAGGCGCAGGTGCTGAACCGCAGCACGGGGAAGGCCTACTCCCAGGTGCGCCTCCCGGCCGCGCGGCAGGGGATCATGGACGCGGGCGGGCTCATTCCCTACACGCGGCAGCGCCTGGGCGCAGGCCCAGGCGCCGCCGGGCCCGGGCGAAAAGTGTGACGGAGTGCCCTTCCTGCCCATCGGCGGGGCGGGCGAGGCTTACTGTGGAGGACGGATCCGGGAAGGGCCTTCCACGATCCGTTCCTTGAGGCGAACCAGCTCCGGAGCGGGGGTCGGAACCCAGGAGAGGGATCCCGTGGAGGCTCTATGGACTTTTCGATCAAGGTGAACCCCTCGACCTGGCAGAGCTACATCTCGACGCCGAAGAAGGGGGAGGCCGTCCTCATGGACTCCTTCCTGAACAAGGGCACGGCCTTCACCGCCCGGGAGCGCGAGGAGCTCGGCATCCTGGGCCTCCTGCCGCCGGCGATCTTCACCATCGAGCAGCAGCTGCCGCGGGTCTACGAGTCCTTCTGCGCGAAGGCGACGCCCCTGGAGAAGTTCATCTACCTGGCGAGCCTCCACGACCGCAACGAGGTGCTCTACTACCGGCTCATCCACGAGCGCATCGACGAGATGCTGCCCATCGTCTACACGCCGGTGGTGGGGGAGGCCTGCCAGAAGTTCTCCCACATCTTCCGGCGCGGGCGCGGCCTGTACATCAGCTACGAGGACCGGGACCGCATCGAGAAAGTGCTCCGGAACTACCACACGGACCACCCGTCGGTGATCGTCGTGACCGATGGCGAGAGGATCCTCGGCCTGGGCGACCAGGGGGCCGGCGGCATGGGCATCCCCATCGGCAAGCTCTGCCTCTACACCGCCTGCGCCGGCGTGTCGCCCTACTCGACCCTGCCCATCATGCTGGACGTGGGCACGGACAACGAGGAGCGCCTGGCGGATCCGCTCTACGTGGGGCTGCGCCAGAAGCGCATCCGCGGCGCGGCGTACCAGGAATTCATCGACCGCTTCGTGGCGGCGGTGAAGGCGGTCTTCCCGGACGTCCTCCTGCAGTGGGAGGACTTCCTGAAGGAGAACGCCATCACCCAGCTGGAGCGGTTCCGCCACGAGCTCCTGACCTTCAACGACGACATCCAGGGCACCGCCGCCGTGGTCCTTTCGGGCATCTACGGCGCCATGCGCCTCACCGGCGGGAAGATGAGCGACCAGCGCCTGGTCTTCGCCGGCGCCGGCGCCTCGGCCCACGGCATCGCGGAACTCTTCGTCTCGGCCCTGGTGGACGAGGGCCTGCCGGTGGAGGAGGCCCGGAAGCGCATCTGGACCGTGGACACGAAGGGCCTGGCGGTCTCGGACCGGGTGGGGCTCGAGGGCTTCAAGAAGGAGTTCGCCCGGGACCGCGCCGAGCTTTCGGACTGGAAGGTCGCCGATCCCGCCCGGATCTCCCTGGAGGAGACCATCGACCACGCCCGGCCGACGATCCTCATCGGCGTCTCGGCGACGCCGGGGACCTTCAGCGAAGCCATCGTGAAGAAGATGGCCGCCCTCAACGAGCGGCCCCTGGTCTTCCCCCTCTCGAACCCCACGTCCAAGAGCGAGTGCACCGCGGAGCAGGCGGTGCTCTGGTCCGACGGCCGGGCCATCGTGGCCACGGGAAGCCCCTTTGATCCGGTCACGCACAAGGGTGTGCGGCACCGCATCGGCCAGTGCAACAACGCCTTCATCTTCCCCGGCGTCGGCCTCGGCGTCTGCGTGGCCAAGGCCCGCCACCTCAGCGACGGCATGTTCCTCGAAGCCGCCCGGGCCCTGGCGACCCACGTGACCGAGGCGGACATCGCCGAATCGGCGGTGTATCCGCAGCTCCCCACCATCCGCGACTGCTCCCATTCCGTGGCCTGCGCGGTCATCCGGCGCGCGGTGAAGGAGGGCCACGCGGAGCCCGAGGTCCTCGTGAACCTGGAGGAGGTGGTGCGCCGGGCCATGTGGTTCCCCGAATACATGCCGGTGCACCACGAGTCCGCGGCGGTCGCCGAGCCGCTCCACGCCCACGCCTGAAGGCCCCTCGCCAGGGGTCCTCCCTGGAGGCCACCGGGATCCCTTCCGGTGGCCTCCAGGCGTGTTCGACGAGCCTGCGCGGCTCCCGGCTCCGTTTCGCCCCCGGATCCGGCGCCTTCGTCCCCGTCCGGTGGCCCCGGGGGAGGCAGGCCCCAGGCTGAATGCCTCAGCAGCCAGGGCCGAGAGTCCCATCCATCCCATCCGAAGTTCCTGTTTAGGAGGAAGTCATGTTCCACCGCGCGCCCGCCCTGCTCGGCCTGATGCTCGCCCTTCCCTGCGCCTGGGGCCAGGACTCCTCGCCGGACGCCCGGAAGCCGACCGTCTCCGATCGCTCCCTCAACTTCCAGGTGGACAACCTGCTCCGCTCCACCGGGACCAAGCTGATCATGGAACCCGAGGAGATCTCGAACAACAAGGCCCTCCGGAGGGAGGCCAATAAGGTCTACTACCACACCAGCAACACGGACCAGCGCCTGGTGCGGATCGAGATCGAACCGGTGGGTGAGGAATCTCCCGCCTCCTCGAAGCTGGCGGCAACCTTCCTGGCGGTGCTCGGCGTGGTCGAGTCCATGGACGAGGGCATGAAGCTGGCGGACATGCTCACCGCAGAACTGGCCAAGGACGGCCGGACGCGGTCCATCTCCCTGGGCCAGGGCGTCAAGTTCATGAAGGAGAAGAAGGGCGATGCGGCCGCGCGGTACGTGATCTCGCTGTAGAACTTGGTCTTCACGCGCCGGATCTGGAGGCGCCCGCGGTCTCAGGATAGGTCCAGCACCGCGGGGGCGCCCTGGTTGTGCTTGCGGGCCTTGCCGGACTTCACCGGCTCGACCTTGGTGGCGGGGATGCTATAGGGCAGGTCCCCGGTGTGCAGCCACTCCACCCTGCCGAGGCCCAGCCTGGTGGATCCGGATGAGGGCGACCACCTGCACAGGGGCTTACTCGGAGTGCCCGACCCATCAACGAGGCGGTCGATCCTCTCCTCCGCGATGATCGCTTCCTCGGCGGGGCCGTAGACGAAGCGGGGGCTGGCAAGCCCCTGACCCACCACCCCCTGCTCTTGGTGACGACGGGGACGAGCCTTGCACCGCATCGCCTCTTGGAGGCCCACGCCAGCGGGGCCGGGTTCGCGGGGGCGCCCAGCGGGGAGGTGAAACGGGCCTTGCGGGGAATCTTCCTACTGAGGAAGGATGACCTCTGTGCGGCGGTTGCGGGCCCGTCCTTCCGGACTGGCGTTGTCCACCAACGGATACTGGCTGCCCAGGCCCTGGATCTTGAGGTGAGTCTTGTCGACGGCCTTGCCGGCCAGGGTCTCGGCGACGGATTTCGCGCGGTTCAGGGAGAGGACCAGGTTGCTTTCATCGTTGCCGGTGCTGTCGGTATGCCCGCAGACAAAGACGTCCACATCGGGGAAGTGCTTTTTGAGGAGCTGGGCCTGGCGATCCAGCAAGGGGATGAAGTCCGGCTTCACATCGAACTTGTTCACGTCGAAGGTGTAGCCGCCGCCGTAGTCGAACACCAGGATCGTGGAGAGGCCCAGGGCCTTGGCCAGGGAGGACCGGTCGGAACCGAAGCGGAAGATGACCTCCGCCTTGTCCTGGGCCAGGAAGCGGACCCGCTTCTCCGCCAGGCCTTCCTGGCCGCGGGTGGCCTGGAGGCCCACTAGCCCGTCGGCGCCATCCACGGTAAGGGTCTGGGGTGTCGGTCCCATGGCCTTGCCGTCCAGGAGGATGGTGGCCTCCCCGGGCTCGGCGCGGATCTCGACCACCAGGGGGTCCGCCATCGGCTTGGGGGCCGGGGCTGTCGCAGGCTTCTGACAAGCGAGGAAGGGCAAGAGGAGGCCGGAGATCAGGAAGACGGGGCGAAGGGGGTTCATGGCGACTCCGAGAAGGGGACGACGACGGAAATGGTGGTTTCAACCGGGCGGCCTTCGGCATCCTGGGCCGGCTTGAACCGCCACCGCCCGATGACGTCCGTGGCGGCCCGCGCGCAATCGGGGTGGGGGGCCGAAAGGACCCGGCTCGACTTCACCAGGCCATCCTCACCGACCTTGATGGACATGGAAACGGACTGCCCGGCGCATTGGGCGGCCCCCTTCACCTCCGCCGCCGGCGACGCCTCGGGATGAGGCATGACCACAGCGCGCCGTAGGACTGGCGAGGCTGCTGGAACAGGGTCTGGCGCTGGCCGTGCGACCGGCAGGGGCTTGCTCGGAGCGGGAATGGTCTGCGGCGGTTCCGCCAGGACCCTGGAAGAGGATGCCTTTCCTGCCACCCCCGGAGACAGCGCGGCGACCTCTCGTGGTCCAAACCTCTGCCAACCAAGGAATCCAAGGCCCGCCAGGGTCGTGACGGCCACCCCGTACCCTACCCACCGCCCTGGATGGCGGGTGGGGGCCACCGCAGGCGGAGTGGCCTTCAATTCCGCGGTTCTCCGGAGCATCCGCAGGAGGGGCCTGGGGTGATTGGTGACCGCAACCTCGAAGGCGGAATCCGACCAGTCGATGCCGCCATCCCTGGCGGCCCGGATGAGCGCGGCCTTCATGGCCTCGGCACTGGGCCAGCGGTACTGGGGGTCGCGGTGGAGGGCCACCATGATGACCGCCGCAAGACGGAGGTCCACAGAGGGGCAGACCTCATGGAGCGGCTCTGGCTCCGTGTTGAGGCGAACCATCAACGTTTCCATGATCCCGGAGGCGACGAAGGGGAGCCTTCCCGACAGCGTCTCGTAGAGCGTCAATGCGAAGGAGTACAGGTCCGAGCGTGCGTCCACTCGCAGTCCCCGGGCCTGTTCGGGGGAAACGTAGGCCGGGGTTCCGAGCATGGTACCGGTCTTGGTGGTTACCACGTCGTCGGCGCTTTTCGCGATTCCGAAGTCCGTCAGGAACGGCCCGCCTTCTGTGCTGACCAGAATGTTGGCGGGCTTGATGTCCCGGTGTATGACGCCCCGACTGTGGCTGTACTCCAGAGCATCCAGCAGGGGGATAGCCAGCTTGAGGACCACCTCCTGTCCGAGGGGCCCCGTGGTCTCGATGAGGCTCGCCAGGGTGGAGCCGCCCACCAGCTGCATGGAATACCAGAAAATCCCCTGGCTCTCGCCGAAGTTGTAGATCTTGATGATGCGGGGATGGTCGAGGGCTGCGGCGGTCCTGGCTTCCTGGGTGAATCGCCCGCCGAAGTCGAAGCCGAGATAGCCCGAAAGGACCTTGAAGGCCTCATTCCTGCCGAGCTTTCGGTTGTTCACCTCGAACACCACTCCCGCACCACCCTCGCCGAGGATGGAGAGGAACTCGTACTCATGCCCGAACAGCTTCTCCAGGACTGTCAATTGCTGGTCCAGTCGAGCGGAGTAGCCTTCAGGGACGACGGGAGCCTGCTCAGGTGCGGTCATGGGCCTGGTAGGGGAGGGGACAAGGGCATCATAGGCGCATTCGGCCTGGATCGGTGCGGCTCGGCTTCCCCAGGGGCCCGGTCTGGGACCGCCCTCGGTGAACCCAGGCGGCACCGGTGGAAATCCCCTTGGCGTGTCCTCGGCTTAAATCAGGTTCAGCAGTGCCGCCACTTCCAGCCTCAGCTCCGGGATGCCCTTGCCCTTCGCCGCGCTCACCCAGGCGATGTCCGCGGGCAGCAGGTTCAGCACCGCCGCCACGTCCTTGCGCTGCTTGAGGGCCTTGCTGGGTTTCACCTGATCAGCCTTGGTGGCGACGATGCGGTAGGGCAGACCCTCGTTGCGCAGCCACTCCACCATCCCAAGGTCAAGTTTCGTGGGACCGACTTCGGCGTCCACCAGCACGAAGACCATGCGCAGGGTCTCCCGCCCCGTAAGGTAGCCGCCGATCATGCCCTCCCAGGTGGCGCGCTCCTTCGCGGGGCCCGTGGCGAAGCCGTAGCCCGGCAGGTCCACGATCCAGCGGTCCTTGCCGGTGACGAAGACGTTGATGAGCCGCGTGCGCCCCGGCGTCTTGGACACCCGCGCCAGCTGGGTCTGGTTCGCGAGGGCGTTGAGCAGGGAACTCTTTCCCACGTTGGACCGGCCCACGAAGGCCACCTCCGCGTGGCAGATCCCCAGGGTCTTCACGTCGGAAGCGGAGGTCACGAAGCGGGCGTCGGTGAGGGGCTGGGCCATGGGGGTCTGCCTAGAGTGCAAGGTTGCGGAAGAGCTCGGCGAGCTGCTCCTGGGTCATCTTCCCCTGGACGGCGTCCAAGGTGGCGGCCTCCAGCCCATCGTCGTCCTGCCGGAGCTCGAGGCCATTGAGTCCAGGAAGACGAGGGCCGCATAGAAAGCCGCGCTTGTACCCGTCCACGAAGGGATGGTTCCGCCCCAGGTGGACCAGCAGCACCGCGGCCAGGTCGAAGAGGTCGCCGCCCGTGTAGTGCCAGTGGTTCTGGGGGCGAGGGTGGCCGACACCAGCCCGCCGTAGTCCCTCAGCCCCTCCAGGCCGCCTTCTTCCAGGGTGTCCGCGTGGAGGTCAGCACCTCCTCGACGCTGATGAAGGTGGGCGCAGTCACTTCGCCAGGCGCCTCAGCACTTCGCTGTGGCGCGCACGGACGCGGGCCTTGGCGGCCTTGAAGGCTTCATCCCGATCCAGGGGCGCCGGCGACACCACCAGGCCGTGTCCGGTGGAATAAACGACCACCGGTTCGCTCGCGCTGATCCCCGCCAGGTCCATCAGGGGCTTGTCGAGGATGAGGGCGTAGCTGTTGCCGACCTTGGTGAGCTTTTTCTGGAGCATGGTGGGCCTCCTTTAACAATGTAATAACGCCCCGGTCCTCGCGCAAGAACGCAATCCGTCTTCAACCGGACGGTCTGCGGGTGCCGACGCGACGGGGCCTCAGCGCTTGGGCATCCAGGAAGGCGGTCCCGCGGGATGGGTGGAAGGACGGTCCGGCTCCACGGTGTAGGCCATGGCGGCGATTCTCCAGCCCTGGCCGGTCTTCATGAAGGTGAAGGTGTCGATGCCGCTGTGGGAGAAGGCGCCGTCGCGGTGGAAGTCGTAGGGAGCCCACAGGGTGGCGATGCGGCCCTGGAGGTGCACCGTCGGATTCCACATCCGTTCCAGGAGCCCTTCACGGCTCGTCGTGAGGGCCGTGATGTCCTCCTCCAGGCTCCGGCTGCGCACGACCGCGCCGTCCGGGCCCGGACGGATGGAGAGGATCCGGGCTTCCGGGAGGCAGAGTTTCCGGAGGGCCGGGCCGTCCTTGGCGGCGAGGGCGTCGAAGAAGGCCTGGGCCAGGGCCAGCACCGCCTGCCGGTCGGCGTCCGCGGCGCCCGGGGCCTGGGCGAAGAGCAGGGGAAGGGCCAGGAGCGGGACCACGGCTACACCACCACCGTGCTCGCCGGCGCCGGCTGGTCCCAGGACAGCCGTCCCCGTTCCAGCCCCAGCACTCGCTTCCGCATCTTGAGGATCATCGGCTTGTCGTGGGTGGCCACGATCACCGTCGTGCCCTGCCCGTTGATGCGCTCGAAGAGGGACATGATCTCGTTGGCCAGGTCGGGGTCCAGGTTGCCGGTGGGCTCGTCGGCCAGCAGCACCAGGGGATCGTTCACGAGGGCCCTTGCGATGGCCACGCGCTGCTGCTCGCCGCCGGAGAGCTGGAGGGGGTAGCTGCT
>JBGASS010000472.1:0-2086 GCA_044229555.1 Holophagaceae bacterium | reverse complement strand
GTGCTGCTGGCCCTCTTCCTGGACCGTCGCCCCGAAGCCGAGTGGGGCAAGCGCCAGATCGCCAACTGGATCGGCATCGGCGGCCTGATCTACTTCATCGTCTTCAGCTTCCTCATCATCGAGGGCATCGCGGACATCCACCGGGACGCGCCCCTCTGGTACTACTCCATGGGCCTCTTCCTGCTCATCGGCTACTTCCAGGACTGGAAGTACGTGATGAAGCGGGACAACGCCCGGTGGTGGCAGACCTTCCACATCTTCTTCGTGGCCTTCATCGTCCTCTGCATGACGGCCAACACGCTCTACCACTACTACGGCGACATCCGGGAATGGAACGGACCCGCCAAGGCGCTGATGGAGCAGATGACCGCCGGCGGGGCCATGACCCAGGACGCGGCCTTCGACCTCCTGGAGAAGACCCGCCCCGGCCTGAACCTATGGCATACCCCCGAGGCCGCCGTGGCCGCGGGCAAGCCCAAGGGCCTGGAGCTCTGGATCGTCCACGTCCTCGGCTGGCTGGCCTGCATCGGCCTCGGCACCGTCATCGGCCTCGCCCGCTGGAGCGCCAAGCGGGACGCCGAGCTGGCGGTCCTCGAAGCCAAGGCCAAGCCCAAGACGGCAGCCACCGGCTCGCCGGCATAGGGAGGCTGACATGTACGACACCGCGCGCATCCGGCTCTGCAAGTGGACCAGCTTCGCCCTCGGCGTGCTGTTCCTCAGCCAGGCCATCGCCCGGTGGAAGGACTTCTTCGCCCTGCCCGGGCTCGGCACCTACCTCGCCATCATGGCGGCCGTCACCGTCTTCGCGGTGCTCCTGACCAGCCTCGCGGTGGTGGTCTACGCCGAGGAGAAGGCCAAGGGCACCATCAAGTCGCCCATGCCCCTCTTCGACCGCTGGTCCGACCGCTTCTTCTTGAAACACTGAACGGGGAATTCCCATGAAACGCCCGAAACCTCGCACCGCGTTCGGCATCATCTTCCTGGTGATGGGTCTGGCCATCTTCTTCGTCCTCGGCGCCAACAGCATCAGCGCCGAGCTCGACGACGTGCTGCACCAGGCCCCCGCCGGCGGGGACATGCGCAAGAAACACGCGCCCGCCATCGTCAACAAGGTCTTCGAGAAGGTGCTGCCCGCCACCGTGGCCGAGCTGCCCCACATCAAGGCCGTCAACAAGGGCGTGAGCACCAACGACAACCCGTTCCAGCAGTTCAACGTGGTGCGCTGGATGGGCTGGGCCTTCGTCTTCGGCGCCCTGATGGAAGTGGGCGTGGCCTACCTCCGGGCCCAGAAGACCCAAGTGGCCGAGTAGGGGAAGGCGACCATGTACAAGAAATTCCTCAGCCTCACCAAGAGCCTCACGGTCAGCCTCGAGAAGGGGCTGAACTTCCTGACGACCCAGGAGCACAACCCCCTCTACTTCCACGGCGCCATGCCGCTCTACTGCTTCTGGTTCCTGATCTTCAGCGGGATCATGCTGTGGATGTACTACATCCCCACCCTGGACCGGGCCTGGTCCTCGGTGAACTACATCACGTCCCTGCCGGTCATCACCCAGGTGTCCCAGGACGGCAAGACCATCTGGCAGACCGCCGCCATCAGCGACGCCACGGGCATCCCCTACGGCGCCGTGGTGCGCGGCATCCACCGCTGGGGCGCCGCCGGCATGATGATCACCACGCTGCTGCACATGTTCCGGGTCTACTTCACGGACCGCCACCGCAGCTGGCGCTGGCTGCCCTGGGTGAGCGGCGTGCTGCTCCTCGTCGTGCTGCTCTTCGTGGGCATCACCGGCTACCTGCTGGTCTGGGACGCCCGGGCCTACGCCATGGTGGTGAGCACCCAGAGCTGGCTCCGCGCCATCCCCGGCCTCGGCGCCTGGATGGCCGACTTCTTCACCGGCGGAGACATCCGGGACTACACCCTGACCCGCGTCCTCTTCTTCCACGTGGGCGGGGCCACCCTCCTCTTCTGGCTCATCTGGATGCACTTCATCCGCCTCCACGAGCCCGTGGTCACCCCCAGCCGGGCGACGAACTTCCTGACCTTCGGCTTCATCCTGGTGGCCGCCGGAGCCATTCCCGCGAT
>JBGASS010000471.1:0-2094 GCA_044229555.1 Holophagaceae bacterium | reverse complement strand
GATTCGGCGAAACTGGAAGGCCACCCTGGGGGTGACCTTGAATATCTTTGAGAGGACCACGGCCCTGAAGGAAGCGTCAATGCCTTAAATCACAAGGAAATATGGGTGTTGCAACACCTTTCGATGACGCTTCGAGCCCAGATATTTGAAAGCAATATGGTTCTCCTGGTTTCGATCGCTCCCGGGTCGCGACGGATGTGCGGCCAAGGCCGAGGGGCCCTGGTACTTCCACTGTGTTCACCCGGCAGGCACCGCTTGGGTCCACCTGTCGCGTGTGGAAGCAGGAACATGGGCGGCCTCCACGATCCAGCGGTCCTGGGCGACCCTGCCGCGGTCTTGCACCATGATTGGAATGCATGCACCTACTTGACCCAGCGAACCACCGCCCCTGGCCCCTGCCGGGCGCGCCCTGGGTCATGGCCCAGTGGTGGCACGACCTGCTCTTCGCCCATTGGCGGGTTCCGGCGGCGGCTCTCCAACCCCTCCTGCCGGCGGGCCTGGACCTGGACACCTTCGACCGCTCCGCCTGGCTTGGGTTGGTGCCCTTCCGCATGAGCGGCATCCGCCCCCGGGCCCTGCCGCCCCTGCCCGCCCTTTCGGCCTTCGCCGAGCTGAACGTGCGTACCTATGTCACCCGGGACGGCCGGCCCGGCGTGTGGTTCTTCAGCCTGGACGCCACCCAGCCCCTGGCGGTGCGCTTCGCCCGCCGCGCCTTCCACCTGCCCTACATGGATGCCGAGATGGCCTGCGAGGCCGAGGGCGAAGGCCTTTGCTACCGGTCCCGGCGGACCCACCCGAGGGAGCCGCGGGCGGATTTCATCGGCCGCTACGGCCCGGCGGGACCGGCGTTCCGGGCGGTGCCCGGGAGCCTGGAGCACTGGCTCACGGAGCGCTACTGCCTCTACGCCGCCGATGCCGCGGGCCGCCTCCTGCGGGCGCAGATCCACCACCTCCCCTGGCCCCTGCAGCCCGCCTGGGCGGAGCTGGAGTTGAACACGATGGCTCGCCCCTTAGGCCTGGACCTGAACACGGCTCCTGCCTCCCTGCTCTTCGCGCGGGAGCTGGAGGTGGTGGTGTGGTGGCCGGAGCGGGTGTGACCCTGGGGTTTCAGAACCGGTCCTGGAAGGGCTGCTTGCCGTACTTCCGGAATCGCCGCGCCGCACGCCAGGTGTAGATCCCGGCGACCAGGTGGCTCAGCCCCGGCAGGCGCAGGAGGGGCGCCACGAGGCGCCAGCGGGGCAGGCGCGCCAGCACGTGGGTCAGCAGGTCCGCGCCCTTCCAGACGCGACGGCTGCCCTCCTCCAGGCCGTGGATGTCGCCGTGGAGGTCGCGCCCCGCCAGTTCCGGGGCGATGGCCACCAGCTCCCGGCTCTGGAGGGGAAAGAAGACCAGGAGGCCCTCCCGGTCCCGGGCCCGCAGACGGTCCATCATCCGGCAGCAGACGCTGCATTCGGCGTCGTAGGCGAGGATCAGGACGGGCCGGGGCAACTCAGGCGGGGACCGGCACGGCCGCCGGCATGAGCGCCCGGGCAGCCGCGGCCACGGTCTTCAGCCCGCGGGGCGGCTCCAGGGCCTTCTGGTAGCGCCGCAGCTCGCCGTCGTGGTTGACGACGAAATCGGACTCCTCCAGGTAGTTGGCCACAGGGATCCAGGCGCTGCAGGCCTCGCCGAGGGCGGAGGAGAACACCTCCAGGGCCGCGCTGAACTTCGCCGCCTTGGCGATCTCCAGCAGCCGGTCGGTCTCCTTCTGGGAGCTGAACTCCGCGTCGTGGAGGAAGACCACGGCCTTCACCTCCCCGGACTTCACCGCCTGCTCCAGCTCGTCCAGCTTGGAGAAGCGGAAGCCGCGCTCCGAGAAGCCCCGGCGGTTGAAGACGCCATCCGCGGAGGTCTGGAACTTGGGAAGCTGGATCTGGAGGAACTTGTCGCCGCTCCCGAACTTCAGGGTCTCCGCGGAGGCCAGCTCGCCCAGGCGCTGGGCGGCGTCACAGCCGAAGACGCCCTGGCCCACCACGGCGATCCGCCCGGCGGCCTGCAGAGCCTCACGGACGGCGTCCAGGGTCGTCTCCGTGCCCCGGAGGCGGGGCTTGACGG
>JBGASS010000006.1:0-19840 GCA_044229555.1 Holophagaceae bacterium | reverse complement strand
CGGTGGCCCTGGGGGAGGAGGTCCGCCTCTACAAGGCCCGGCTGAAACAGCTCGCCGCCGACGGTTCGAAGCCCATGGAAGGCGGCGGGCCGGAGGCCACCGCCCCGGAACCGGACGGCGAAGCCGAGGGCGGCGAGGAGGGCGGCGCGCCGCCCCCCGAAGAGCCCGCGGAGTCCAGCGCGGGGCAGGGGGACCGCCCCTGGGCCCGGCACCGCACCAGTGGCAACGCCCCCAGCTACCAGGGCCTGCTGGAGGAGGCCATCGCGCGCCTCGACGATCGGGACAAGAACCATCGCGCCTCCCTCGGGCTCATCCTCGGGGAGATGGACCGCATGCCCGAGGCGGAGGGCCTCTGGCTGAACCTGGCGGCCCGCCTGGAGGGCTGGAACCTGGATGACGATCTGGGGCCCCGCTACGAGCAGGCCCTGAAGCGCTTCCAGGGCACCGGCATCTGGGACCGCGCCGCCCGCTGGTACGCGCGGCGCGATCGCGACGCGGAGCTGCGCCGCCTGGCCTCGCAGGTGGCCGAGACCTTCCGGGGCACGGAACTCTTCAGCCGCGCCAACACCGGCGTCGAGGTCCACATTCCCGAACAGCCCCAGGTGGGCGGCCGCGTCCGCCTGGTGCCCTGGGCGGACTGGGTCCGCTTCAAGGCCCTGGAGCGCTTCCCCCACAGCCCGCAGGTCTTCAAGGAAGCCCAGCGCCTGATCACGGCGGGGCAGTGGGCGGAGCTCGAGGCCCGCCAGCGGGCCACGCCGGGCTTCCTGTCCTCGGAGGAGGCGAGGCGGGGCCGCGGCCGGGTGGTGGTCCCCGACGCCCTCTGGGAGGAGCGCCGCTGGGCCATCCTCTTCGCCGACGCCGGGCAGCGCGAGGCTTGGTTCGCCGACGCCATGGCGCGCGGCAGCCTGGAAGCCAAGCTCGCGGCCCTCGAAGGCCGCGGAGACCGCACGCCGGTGGAGGAGCTGCTGCTCTTCGAAGGCTGGTCCCGCCTTTCCCGCTTCGAGCGGGCGGCGCCCGCCGCCGATCGCCTCGCCGCCAGCTATCCCGGGGACGGGGACCTCGCCCACCGGGTGCTCTCCCTGCACCGCAGCCTCAACGGCCTGGAGACCTCCCACGCCGCCGCCGCCCGCGCCCTCGTGGCCCGCACGGCGCCGGCCCTGCTGGACCCCGCCCCCCTGTGGACCGAGCTCGGCGAGATGGAGGAGGACCGCGGCCAGCCCGCGGCCGCCATGGAGATCTGGAAGAACGTCCTGGGGCGCGACACCCGCAACCCGGAACGCATCTCCGAGCTGGCCACCCTTCTGTGGGACTACAACCACGACCGGGAGGCCCTCGCCGTGGTGGAGGAGGGCCGCAAGGCCCTGCGGCGCCCCCGCTTCTTCGCCTTCGAGACCGGCGTGCTGCGGGAGAACGTGAAGGACCTGGACGGCGCCATCGGCGAATACCTGGGCGCCCTCCATCCCGAGCGCGGCGACGGCTACTTCTCCTGGTACGAGCGCGACCAGCGCTCCCTGCGCCGGCTGGCCCAGCTCCTCTCCCGGGACCGCGTCTTCCGCCGGGTGGAGAAGCGCATCCGCGACCTGCGTCCCGGCGTCGCCGAGGACGAGCGGGCCCTCGCCGCCTTCCTGCCCATCGCCACCCTGGAGACCCCCGAGCCGGGATTGAACTACGACGTGGACGACTGGATCGACGCCGCGGACATGCCCAACGACCCGAAGGGCCGCCAGGCCAGGGACGAGGCCCGGGACGACAACCGTCCCGCCGAGCACACGGCGGTGGCGCGCCTGGCGGACCTGCTGCTGGAGAAGAGTGGGGAGATGGTGGCCCAGGCCGGGGCGCCGGAATTCCTCACGGCCGTGGAAAGCTGGAGCCACAGCCTCATCGAAGCGCGCTGGAAGGCGGACCGCATCGTCGCCTACCGGGACGCGATCCTGGCGCGGCGGGCCCGCCTCGCCGCCACCGAGGAGGCGCGGATCAGCCTGGATATGGAGCGCGCCCGCGCCCTGGCCGCCGCCGGCCGCGTGGCGGACGCGGACGCCGTGTGGGCGGGCCTCGACGCCCGCATCGGCGCCCTGCCGGAAGGTTCCGTGAAGCTGAAGGCCGAAGCCGAGCGCGCCGCCTACGTGGAGCGTGCCAAGGGTCCCGCCGCCGCGGCCCAGGAATGGGCGCGCGTCGCCGCGCGCCATCCCTGGAGCCTGGGCCTCCTGGAGGACCGGCTGGACTTCCTCCACCGCGCCGGCATGGACCGGGAGGCCCGCGCGGCCCTCGAGGAGGCGCTGCCCCGGTCCGCCGCGGGCCATCGTGAGGGCTTCCTCGAGCGCCTCACCACCGAAGCCCTCGCCGCCGCCGACCTGGCCCAGGCCCGCCGCGCCGTCACCCTGCTCCTGGCCCAGGAGGGCCTGGACGACGGCCGCCGCCTCGGCGCCATCCATCTCCAGGCCCGCCTCGCCTTCAAGGAGAACGCCGCCTGGGACCCCATGCCCCTGGCCAAGGCCGAAGCCCCCAAGCTGCGCCCCGACCTGCACGCGGACCTCTACGCCCAACTCGCGAAGGCCGCGGACCTCGAGAAGGCGAAGGGCGCCACGCCCGCCCTGTGGATCGAGGCCCTCAACCGGCGCACCGACCGGGAATGGCTCCTGGCGGCAGGGCGTTCGGCCCAGGCCGCGGGCAAGGGCCGGGACCTCCTCGCCTTCTTCGAGAAGCAGCGGGAGCGCAGCCCCCGCGACGTGCGCTGGGCGGTGGCGGTGCGCGACATCCGCCGCGCCTTCCACGACGTGGACGGCGCCCTCGAAGCCGCCAAGGCGGCGGTGGCCGTGCGCCCCGAAAAGGAGAACCTCTGGCAGGAGGCCGTGGACCTGCTGGTGCGGGCGGACCGCGTCCAGGAAGCCGCGGACTACCTGGAAGGCTGGAACCGGCCCCGCCCCGCGGACGAGAACGTGGCCCGCTGGCGCGACGAGCTCTACGCCCGCGCCGGCAACGCCGCGAAGGCCCAGGCGGTGGAGGCCGCCGCCCTCGCCGCCTTCCGCAAGGAGGGCGCCGGCCGGGAGGACGCCGCGGAGGAGCTGGCCCAGCGCAAGGCGCGGGCGGCCTCCCGCCTCTTCGAGAACGGCCTGCCGGATCAGGCCCTCGGCCTCTATTCCGCCAAGGGCGACATCCGGGCCCTGAAGGGCAGCAAGCTGCCCATCAGCCGCCAGTGCGAACTGGCCCTGCTCACCAACCAACTCCCGCGCTTCGTCGGCACGCCGGGCCTGGAGCCCAGCGAACTCGGCACGGTGGCCTCCCTCCTGGAACGCCAGGGCCGCCCGGAGCAGAAGGAGGAGATGCGGGCCTTCCTCATCCGTTCCATCTTCCCTCTCCAACACGCCAAAGCCCGATGACGAGGCCCTCAACCGCTGGTGGTCCTTCACGCAGCACCTCGGGGCTGGAGCCCGGCGTGCGCGCCGCCCTGGCCCTGCGCCTGCTCTCCCAGCGGCCGGGGCCCTGGCAGGCCGCGCCGCCCCTGGCCTATGCCCTGGCGGTGGGCGACCAGATCATCCAGTGGCGCAGCGAGAACAACGTGACGCGGGCCTATTTCAAGGAGCCGGACCTTTCCGGCCTCTGGGTCAGGGACCTGGTGCGCCGGGACCGGGACGAGGAGCTGCTGGCCTTCCTGGAGCCCCGCTGGCGCGAGCTGGTGGGCGAAGTGCGGGGGACGGGCCATTTCAACGACAAGTCGCCGCGCCTCTGGTGGGCGAACTGGCTCGACAGCACCGCCACGCTGCAGGCCTGGGCGCGGGCGGCCTCCGGGAAGCCGGACAAGGTGCGGGAGCTGGGCGAGATCATGGGGGAGCGGCAGCTCTGGGACCGCTTCTGGGTCCTGGGCGCCCGGGGCTGGAACGAATCCGTCCTCGTGGGTCTCCTGGCGCCCGAACCCCGCCAGGCCTGGTTCCGCTTCTGGGAGCGCCCCGCCGGCGCCGCCTGGGAGGACCCCGTGTTGGTGGCCCGTCGCCGCAGCGTGGAGCGGGTCACCGAAGCCGTGGGCCGCCTCGTGAAGGGCGAGCCCAAGGCCGCGGAGGATCCCCTGGTCGCCAAGCTCCGGGGGCCCCGCACCGTCGGGGAGGTGCTCAGCCACGACGCCCGCTGGACCTGGGCGGAGTTCAAGCCGCGGGTGAACGCCAAGGGCGAGCTGCAGGAGACCGGCGACGACCGTGTGATCGGTCAGGGCGCCGACGAGGGCCGCCTGCCCGGCGCCCTCTGGGGCGACCGGCCCGGCGAGGCCTGGTATGTCCTGGAAGCCCTGGCCCGCTACCGCCAGGGCGACCACACGGCCCCCTACCTGCCCTTCGCCGTGCCCCAGCGGGGAGCGGAGACCTCCCGCACCCTCCTCGCCCTGCGCATGGCCCGGGCCCTGGGCGACCTGCCCCTGGCCCTCGAGCTGGAGACCGAGCATCCCGGCCCCGCCGCCGACCGCGCCTGGCTGGAAGGCCGCGTGGGCCTCCTGGTGGCCGCGGGCCAGAAGGACAAGGCCCTGGGAGCCCTGCGCGCCTTCGTGCGGCAGGGGCAGAAGCTGCTCACCGAGGACGAGTTCCGCTGGCTCTCCAGCCACGCGGAGGACTGGGGCCTGCCCGCCCCGATGGACCTGATGGATCCCGACAAGCCCGTGGGCCCGGCCTTCCTGGCCTACCTGCGGGACCGGCGGCCGGACAGCGCGACGCGCTTCTTCACCGCCGACGAAGTGGGCTTCCGCGCCGCCCTGGCCAGCCGCTGGCGGAGCCGGGAGGCCCAGCTCAACGCCGCGCAGATCCGCGCGTGGCTGCGGGAGCTCTGGGCCGTGGACAGCGCGCCGGTGCCCCGCCTCGGCGTGGCGAAGCTCGGGCCCGCCTGGGCCCACGCCGCCGACTGGCTGCAGCGCCACCCCGTGGCCGAGCGCGCCAACGCCCTCGACGCCCTGGACGAGGTCCTCAACCCCGCCGATCTCCAGCCCCGCATCTTCCCGATGCTGAAGCCGGGTTCCGATGACGTGAACGCCCTCCTGGCGGTGCGCCTGCGCCTCCTCCGCGGCGAGACCGAAGCTGCCCACGCCCTCGTGGACGCCATGCTGGCGGAATTGCGCCAGGGCCAGGGCCTCGGCTACGCCTACCGGGGAGGTGGCCGCCGCGCCGGAAAAGGGTGAGGAGGGGATGGCGGCGACGCCACCCCGCGCCGCCGAGGACTACAGCGCCCCGATCCCCTCGTGAACCGACTGCCAGACTCTGGCTCGCGCCCTTCCGGGAGGCCAGGCGCGCCGCCCCGGTGGAGGAACGCTTCCGCAAGCTGCTGAAGACGCGCCGGGAGGAGGGCGGTTTCCACCGCCGCCTGGAAGCTCGCCTTCACCCTGGTGCCCCCGGCGGACGCCTCGGCCCTGGGCCAGGAGCTCGACGCCGCGTGGTTCCGGGGCGAAGTCCAGCCCGACCAGCTCGGCATCCTGAGCGCGGTCCTGGCCGGTCCCCTGCCCGCCGAGACGCCCCGCTGGCTGGCCCGCTGGCCGCGCGCCTACGGCTACGGCCACGCCCAGGCCCGGGCGGCCATCTCGGCCCGCCTCAAGCAGAACAGCGAAGCCGCCCGCGTCCTCGTGGACGCCCGCCGCCGCGCCGTCCAGGGCGAGCGGGACGAGGTCCTCGCCTTTGAAGGGTGGCGCCGCCTCGGCGCCCCGGCCGCCCCCGAGCTCCGGATCCCGGCGGCCTGGACCGCGGCCCATGCCATCTGGAACGCCAAGGCCGAAGGTGCCCTGCTGGCCCATCTCCGGGCCCATCCCAACGATGTGCTGGCGGCCCGCGCCGCCCTGCGCAGCGCCGCGCCCCTGGACGAGGAGTCCGCCCTCCGGGTGGTCCTCGCCACCACCATGGCGCGCTCCCACAGCGGCAACGCCGTGGAGGGGGACCGGAACCTGATGAAGGTCCGCGCCGCCCGGGCCCTGCTGCCCGCCTCGCCCCGGGCCGCCGGCAACGCCCTCGACGGGGTCGGGGCCGAGGCCTTCCTCCGCCTCGCCACGGAGCGCCGCCTGAAGACCGCGGAAGTGAACCTGGCCCTGGCGGACCTCGCGCGCATCGCCCACCGCTCCGGCGACGAGGCGCGGGGCCGCGCCATCGCGGGGCTCCTCGCGGACCGCAACGCCGCCGCCGGGAAGGCCCTGCGGGCCGAGCTGCCGCCGGATCCCGGCCGGGGCCCGGAGGCCTACCGCCTCGTGAACGGCCGTCCCACGCCGATCCGGCCCCGGGACCTGAGCTGGACCATGCTCGCCACCCTGATGCAGGCGGAGGCCCTCCGATGAACCCGCGCACCCGCAGGCTCCTGGCCCTGGCGGCGGCCGCCGCGCTGCCCGCCCTCTCCCGGTCCCCGGATGGGCCCCTGCCCCTGCCCGACGCCCCCGTCCGCGTCGTCATCCCCGACGCCGCGGCGTTCGACACGGCCCTGCGGGGGGCCTACCGGGCCTTCCTGACCGGTGCGGCCGGGAACGAGGATCCGGTGGTGGCCGCCTTCCGGAAGACCCAGGTGGGCTCCAAGCTCGAGGACCAGTGGGGCCGCCTCTCCGCGGACCTGCCCTGGACCTGGGAGGAGATCCGCAAGCTCCGGCCCACGGCCCTGGGCTTCGCCCTCCTGGAGGCGGGCCACCTGGAAGCCGTCATGGTGATCGAGACGCCCCTCGCCCAGCTTTCGGCCCAGCTTCCGGCCCCCTTGGCCGGCGCGGCGGGGAAGACCCACGGCGGCGTGCCCTACGCCCTGGTGGCGCCCGGCGCCGGGGACAAGGCGAAGGATCCGGACCGCCGGGCGGGCTTCGCCTGGGCCCGGGTCGGCGGACGCCTCTTCCTCGCCACCAGCGAGCGGGCCCTCCTCCTCGCCCTCGACGCGCAGCAGGCGGGCCGCGGCCTCGCGGCGCCGCTGCCCGGGCTCATCGCCATGGAGCTGGACCTGGACGCCCTGCGCAAGGACCGCTACTTCCGCCGGGAGTTCCTGTGGCCCGAAGGTCCGGAGACCGGCCGCCTCCGCGCGGCGCTCCGGCAGGAAGGGGGCCACCTCGTGGAAGTGCGCGAAGGCAGCACGGAGCCCCGGGGCGGCGTGTTCATCTTCGAGGCCGCCGCCGCCGCCGCCGGCTGGGAGAGCGAGGGCACGGCCTTCTGGCCCGCCTTCCGCCGCGCCCTGCTGGAGCCCATCCCCGCCCCCGCGGACAAGCCCCTGCCGGCGGTGGCCGCCCTGCCCGCCGCCGCGGCCCAGGGCGGCGAGGACCGCTACATGGTGAACTTCACCCGGCCCCGCACGGCCCCCGGCGCACCCGCCTTCGAGGAGGGCGAACTGACCGCCTGGCGGGCCCTGCTGGCCCGGCAGGCCATCCCCAGCTGGGGCTTCCTGGTCACCCGCGACGGCGTCCGCCGCATGGCCTTCCCCTGGCCCGAAGCCCTGGACGCGGAATTCACCGAGCTCTGCCGCGCCACCGCCGCCCGCCGGGCCGGCCGCGCCACGGTGACGAAGAGCGCGGAGGGCGCGGAGATCCGCATCGGTCCCGCCCTGCCCGTCCTCGCCCTGCGGCGCACCGGCGGCCTCCTGTGGGTGGGTCCGGCGGAGAAGGACCTGAAGGAGGTGCCCACGCCCAGGGCCGACGCAGTCCTCGTGCGGTGGGGCCGGGTGGATCTCGCCGCCGTCCGCGCCGAAGGGCCGCGCTGGATGAAGATCGAAGGTCCCGCGCGCCCCGAGCAGGTGCGCCCCCTGTCGGACCGCATCCTCGGCCTCCTGGGCTGGATGCCGAGGACCACGGGCCTCAGCGTCGAGCGGCGGAAGACCGCCGGGGGCTGGACCGAGCGGGTGGTCTTCGAGGGCGACGGGAAGTGAGGCCGGGCCGCCCCCTGCGGGCGGTCCTCGGCCTGGCCGCAGGCCTCGCCCTCCACGCCCAGGCCCTGCAGACCTGGACCCTGGAGCAGGGCCGGGTGGCGGCCAGCCCCGCCGCCTCCGCCGCGCCCCTCGCCGCGGGTTCCCTCCAGAAGCCCTTCGTGGCGAAGGCCTGGGCGGCGGCCCACCCCGGCGCGCCGACGCCCCGCTTGCGCTGCACCCGGAACGCCGGCTGCTGGTTCCCGGCGGGCCACGGGGAGCTGGGCCTCGCCGGGGCCCTGGCGGTCTCCTGCAACGCCTACTTCCGCGCCCTCGCCGCCGACACGCCGATCCCGCAGCTCCAGGAAGCCCTCGTCGGGGAAGGCTTCTCCGCCCTGCCCCTGACGCCGGACCTCGCCATCGGCCTCGCGGGCCCCGAGGGTGCCCTCGCCATCGCGCCCGCGGATCTGCTGGAGGCCTACGCGCGGCTGGTGCGGGAACCCTGGAGCCGGGGCGAACCCGTCCGCCGCGAGGTGCTGGCGGGCCTGCGGGCCGCCGCGCTGAAGGGCACCGCGGGCGCCCTGGGCCAGCGGGGCTGGTGGGCGAAGACGGGCACCGTGCCCGCCGCGAACGGCGATCCCACGCGCACCGCGGGCCTGCTGGTGGCCGTGGACGACGCGGGCTGGGCCATCCTCGCCCGCCTGGAACCGGGCACGGGCCGCCAGGCCGCGGCGGCCCTCGCCCCGACCCTGGCAAGGTTGCGGCCCTGGCTGGCCCGCCGGGACGTGCGCGCCCTGCGGCCGTCGGCCCCGTCTGCGCCGCCCGCCTCCGCCCCGCCCCACCACCCGGCAGTCGCGGATGGTCTGGTGCGCGTGCGCCTCCTGGACCTCCTGGACGCGGCGCGCCTGGAGGTGCGCAACTCCGGGCCTTCGCCCATCGCCGCCGGCCGCGGCTTCCTGGGTCCCCAGGCGATCCGGGTCCTGCGCGCCGGGGACCGCATCGGACCCGGGCTGCTGGAGATCCGAGCGGTGCCCGGCGGCTTCGTGCGGCGCCTGGACGGCCGCCTGGAGGCGGACCGGACGCCCCGGGGGCGCTGGGCCTCACGGCGCGGCTAAGCCGCCGGGAATACGTGGCCGGCGTCCTCGCCGCCGAGCTGCCCGCCGGCGCGGCGGAGCGCCGCCTTGAGCTGGGGGCGGCAGTCCTGCGCTTCCTCGCCGCGGGCCCGCGCCATGGGGGCGCCGAGGTCTGCGACAGCACCCATTGCGCCTGGTTCGTGGGCCGGGGGCCGCGCCTCGCCTGGGTGACGCCGCGCCTCGCGCGGGCCCAGCCGAGGGTCCCGCCGATCCCTTCAATGGCGTGGACGAAGGGGCCTGGACCGCCATGGAGGCCGAAGCCCAACGTCCGGGGCCCGCCCTCTGGAGCGCCCACTGCGGCGGCGCGCCCCTGTCCCCCCATGCCGTGTGGGGCCACGGCGACGCGACAGTGCGGCCCTGCCCCCGCCATGACGCGTCCCGCGCCCGGCCCTGGTCCCGGGACTGGAGCGCCGCCGCCGTCGCGAAGGCCTTTGGCGCGCCGGTGCGCGGGCTCGCCGTCGAAGGGCGGGAGAGGGCGTGTGGGCCCTGCGCATCGAAGGCGACCGCGCAGTTTGGACCGCCTCCTACGATGAAGCCCACCGGCGCCTCGCCGCGGTGCTCGGCTGGGACGCCCTGCCCAGCCCCGCCGACGCGGTGGAGGCCATCCCCGGCGGCTGGCGCGTGCGGGGCGTGGGGTGGGGGCATCGGGTGGGGCTCTGCCTCGGGGACTGAGGCATGGGCGGAGGCCCTCTTCCCGTCCGGTGCGTCGCGTGAATGCGGGCGGACGCCGGGCCCCGATCTCGCCCCGGGCCGTCCATCGCGGTTCATCGCGGATCCAGCCGATGGCCTCCTCCCGGAGGTAATCCGGGGCCCCGGGGCCTCGGCCTCAGCTTCCCTTGAAGGGGTGTATCTTCAGCTACTCCAAAACCCCGCCCCAAGGCCCCGGGTCGGCGGCCTCGACCTCATGAGCAAACCGAAAGCCCCCCCTTCCCCCGGCTCGAAAGAGACGATCGGCGCCGGCTCGCCGGCGGAGGCGGGTGAAATCGAGCGCAGGCGGAGGGAGGAAGAGCGGGACCGGCTGTTCACCCACTCCCTGGACATGCTCTGCGTGGCCAGCTTCGACGGCTATTTCAGGCAGCTGAACCCGGCCTGGACCGCCACGCTCGGTTGGTCGCAGGATGAGCTCAAATCGAAACCCTGGCTGGACTTCGTCCATCCCGACGACCGCGCGGCGACCCTCCAGGCGGCGCAGCGGCTGGCGGAAGGCGAATCCCTGATCCGATTCGAGAACCGCTACCGATGCAAGGACGCCTCGTATCGCTGCCTGTCGTGGAGTTCATTCCCGCGGCCCGAGGAGGGCCGGATCTACGCGGTCGTGCGCGACATCACCGCGCGCAAGCAGGCGGAGAAAGAGCGGCTGCAGGTCTTCGAGCGCATCTCGGATGCCTTCGTGGCGTTGGACAAGGACTGGCGCTACACCTACCTCAACGAAAAGGCTGGGCAGATGTTCGGACGCCGGCCCGAAGACCTGGTCGGGAAGCACATCTGGACCGAGTTCCCGGAGGGCGTCGGCGAGAAGTTTCACCAGGCCTACGAACTGGCCATGGCTACCCAGCAGCCCGTATTCCTGGAGGAATACTATCCGCCCTATGACCGCTGGTTCGAAAACCGCATTCATCCTTCACCCGATGGCCTGACGATCTATTTCCACGACGTCACCGAGCCCAAGAAGGCCGAGCAGTTGCTGCAGGATCAGAACCGGGTGCTGGAAATGATCGCCACGGCCGCACCCCTGGCCGACATCCTCACGAGCCTTCTCCACATCATCGAAGCCGCCCTGCCCGGGACGCTCGGTTCCCTGCTCCTGCTGGATCCCGACGGGGCGCACGTCCGCCATGGGGCGGCGCTGAGCCTGCCCGAGGCCTTCAACCAGGCCATCGACGGGCAGCCCATCGGTCCGCGCGCAGGTTCCTGCGGCACGGCGGCCTACCTGCGCGAACCGGTCATCGTCGAGGACATCGAGACCGATCCGCTCTGGGAGGACTACCGTGGCCTGGCGCTGGCCCACGGGTTGCGCGCCTGCTGGTCCACGCCGATCTTCGACGCCCACCGCCGCGTGCTCGGCACCTTCGCCCTCTACTTCCGCCAGCCGGCGCGGCCCGATGCCCAACACCAGCGGATTCTCGGGATCGCCACGCACATCGCCGCCCTCGCCATGGGCCGGGAGCAGGCCCAAGCCGCGCTGCGCGTGAGCGAGGAGCAGTTGCGGCTGTTCGTGGAGAACGCGCCGGCGGCCATCGTCATGCTCGACCGCGACATGAAATACCTGGTCGTCAGCCGCCGCTGGCTGTCCGACTACAACCTGGGCGACCAGGACCTGGTCGGCCGCAGCCACTACGAGGTCTTCCCCGACCTGCCGGAGCGCTGGAAGGACATCCACCAGCGGTGCCTTCACGGCGCGCTGGAGAAGTGCGAGGAGGACCCCTTCCTGCGCGCGGACGGGACGACGGACTGGGTCCGCTGGGAAATCCGCCCCTGGCACGATGCCCAAGGCGGCATCGGCGGGATCATCCTGTTTTCGGAAGTGATCACCGAGCGCAAACGGGCGGAGAAGGAAAAGCGCCTTTCCGATGAACTGTTCTCCAAGGCCTTCCACAGCAGTCCGGCCGGGATCCTGATCACCCGGATCGCCGACGGGACCATCCTGGACGCCAACGAGTCCTTCCTCCGGATGTTCGAATTCAGCCGCGAAGAGGCGATCGGGCGAACCTCCCTCGAATTGAACATGCTCGTCCCGGAGGAACGGAGCCGACTGATTCGGCGGCAGTTGGATGCAGGCGGGCTGCAGAATGCCGAACTGCTTTCCCGCGCGAAATCAGGCCGTCTCCTCAACCTGCTGTTCTCCTCCCATCCGCTCGAACTGAATGGCGAGGCCTGCCACATTACGAGCCTGATCGACATCACCGAGCGCAAGCAGACCGAGGAAGCGCTCCAGCAGGCCCACCACCGGCTGCAGAGCCTTTCGCACCGGCTGCTGGAAATCCAGGAGACCGAGCGGCGGCAGCTCGCGCGGGAACTGCACGACGAAATCGGCCAGGCCCTCACGGCCACCAAGATCAACCTCCAGTCCTTGCGGAAGTTCCCGGACCCCGCCGCGCTCGCGGTCCGACTCGAGGACAGCACAGCCATCGTGGAACGCGCGATCGGCCAGGTCCGCTCCCTCTCCCTGGAACTGCGCCCGCCGCTGCTGGATGACCTGGGTCTGGGCGCCGCGCTGCGGTGGCTCTTCGATCAGCATTCCCAGCGCGCGGGGCTGCGCGTGGACTTCAACGGCGGCCTGCTGGACACGCGGTTCGACGGGGTGGTGGAAACCGCGGCTTTCCGCGTGGCGCAGGAGGCGCTTTCCAACATCGTCAAGCACGCGATGGCCGAGCGCATCTCCGTGGGCCTGGAGGTGCAGGACGGCTGGCTGCACCTTCGGGTGCGGGACGACGGTGCGGGCTTCGATGTGGCAGCCCGGCGTGACAAGGCCTCCCAGGGCGCGAGCCTGGGCCTGATCAGCATGGAGGAGCGCGCCGGGCTGGCCGGCGGCGGCATCGAGTGGACCTCGGGGGCGAACGAGGGCACGGAAGTCCACGCCTGGTTCGCCCTGCCCACGCCTCCGGGGGGCCCATGATCCCCCTTCGCCTCGTCCTTGCCGACGACCACGCCTTGGTGCGCGCAGGCATCCGGCTGCTGCTGGAAGCCATGCCCAGCATCGAGGTGGTGGGGGAGGCGGGGGACGGCCACGAGGCGCTGGTGCTGGCGTCGACCACCCGGCCCGACATCCTGCTGGTGGACATCGCGATGCGGGGGCCGAACGGGCTGGAAACCGCGGCGCGGGTCCGGAAGGAGTTGCCAAAGGTCAAGGTCATCATCCTGTCCATGCACGCGAACGAGGAGTATGTGCTGCAGGCGCTGCAGGCCGGGGCGGCGGGCTACCTGCTCAAGGACTCCGCGGCCGCCGAGCTGGACCTGGCGATCCAGGCCTCGCAGCGGGGCGAGGTCTACCTCAGTCCGGCGATCTCCCGCACCGTGATCGAGGGCTACATGGCGCGGGTTTCAGGAACCGCTCCGAAGGCTCCGGACCCCCTGACGCCGCGCCAACGGGAGATCCTGAAGCTGGTGGCCCTGGGCCAATCCACCAAGGAGATCGCCTTCGCGCTCAGCCTGAGCGTCAAGACCGTGGAGACCCACCGGGCCCAGCTCATGAGGCGGCTGGACATCCACGAGGTGGCGGGCCTCGTGAAATACGCCCTGCGGCTCGGCCTGATACCGCCCATCTGATGCGCGGGCCGCGGCGCCCGATGCCGTCGGAAACCCTCCCTCCTCCCCGGGCGCCTCAGGGATTCCCCTAGGCAACCTCAGGACCTGCCCCATGGCGGACGAAAGACGGCTCCGCGATGTTGGGAGCATGAGACCGATCCGTGTCCTTCTCGTGGACGACAGCCCGGAATTCCGGGACGCCGCCGCCGCGTTCCTCGCCCGCGACCCACGGGTGCTCGTGGTGGGGCAGGCGGGTGACGGCCAGGAAGGTCTGCGGCTCGTCCAGGAACTGGTGCCGGACCTGGTGCTGATGGACCTGGCCATGCCGGTGCTGAACGGCCTGGTGGCCACCCGCCGTATCAAGGCCCTCGAGGGAGCGCCCAGCGTCATCATCGCCAGCCTCCACGATGGCCCCGAGTACCGAAGCAGTTCGCGGGAAGCGGGCGCAGACGGATTCCTTTCCAAATCGGAGCTCATCGAGGGCCTGCCCGTCATCCTCGAGACCTGGCTTCTCGGGCAGGCCAAGCCGGCAGGCAGCGGCAGGGCCCCCCTCCGCGCCGGTCGGGACACGGTGCCCACACCCCTGAAGGTCCTGCTGCTGCAGGATCCGGCCGCGGACCCCGGCTTCCTGGTGGATCAACTGGAGCAGACCGGGTTCGCGCCGCAGTGGCGCCGCGCGGGAACCGAGGCGGACTACCTGGAGGCGCTCGACCCCGGGCTCGACATCATCCTGGCCGACTACCACCTGCCCGGCTGGGAGGCGATGAAAGCCCTGGCGATCCTCCAGGCCCGGGGATGGGATATCCCGTTCATCGTCGTCTCCGGCGTCGCCGATGAGCACATTCCGGTGGAAGCCATGCGCGCCGGAGCCTGCGACTACTTGCAGAAGGATCGGCTCTCGAGGCTGGGGCCGGTGGTGGTGCGGGAATTGCGGGAAGCGCAGGAGCGCCGCGAGCGAAGGCGGGCGGAACAGGATCTGTGGGAGAGCCATGAACGGTTCGAACTGGCGAACCGGGCCACCTTCAATGTGATCTGGGACTGGGACCTTCGGACCGGCCTCGTCTGGCGGAACGACAACTTCCAGGCACTGTTCGGCTACCGCCCCGAGGAGCTCGGGGCGGATTTCGAATTCACCCGCCAGCACATCCATCCCGAAGACCGGGAGCCGGTGGACGCGAGCCTCCAGGCGGCGATGGGCGCCGGGGCGGAATTCTGGGAAGGCCGATACCGCTTCCGTCGCAAGGACGGTTCCTACGCGTCGGTCGAGGACCGGGGCTGCATCGTCCGGGATCTCGACGGCCGGCCGATCCGGATGCTGGGCGCTATGCAGGACGTCTCCGAGCGGCAGGGAACGGAGGATGCCCTGAGGGAAAGCGAGCACCGCTACCGCACGCTGTTCCTGGCCCATCCTTGTCCCATGTGGGTCTACGACCAGGAAACGCTCCGCTTCCTCGCAGTCAACGATGCCGCGGTGGGCCACTACGGGTACAGCCGGGACGAATTCCTGGCTCGGTCCATCGAGGACATCCGCCCCTCGGAGGATCTGGAAAAACTGCACAGGAACCTCATCGGGACGACCGGTGATGGCCTCCAGGCGTCCGGACACTGGCGGCACCGAAAGCAGGACGGCGGCCTCATCGATGTCGAGATCACCTCCCACGGCTTGAGGTTCGGCGACCGGCCGGCCCGGGTCGTGCTCGCCCAGGACATCACCGCGCGGCTGCAAACGGAAGCCCGGTTGCGGCTGCAGAGCAGCGCGCTGGAAGCCGGGCCAATGCCATCGTCATCACCGGCCGCGAGGGGCCTGATCGAATGGGCCAACGACGCGTTCACCCGGCTCAGCGGCTACAGCCCCGCGGAAGCCATCGGCACGCGCCCAGGAGACCTGGTCAACTCGGGCCTCCAGGACCAGGCCTTCTACGACGCCATGTGGACGACCATCCTCGCCGGACAGGTCTGGCGCGGGGAGCTGATCAACCGGCGCAAGGATGGTGCGACCTACACCGAGGACATGACGATCACACCGGTCAAGGACGCGGGCGGCGCGACCACCCACTTCATCGCGGTGAAGCAGGACATCAGCGACCGAGTCGAATCCGAGCGGAAGCTCCGCGCCTACGCGGAGCGCCTGGAAGCCATGCGCAAGATCGACGCGGCGATCCTCGACGCCGCCCCCCTGGAGGAGACCACCCGGAGGGCCCTGGCCAAGCTGCGGCGCCTCGTGCCCTTCGAACGCGCGGGCGTCATCCTCCTCGACCCGGCATTGAACGAAGGCACCCTCTACGCGGTGGACCAGGACCAGCCCTGGCAGCCCCTGGAGGGCGCCACCCGGCAGGTGGGCAGCTTCCACAACTTCGCTGAATGGATGGCCTCCCCGTACCTCGACCTGCCGGATCTCGATGCGATCCAGCGCAATCCCGTGGAAGAGCTGCTGCATGCCCAGGGCTTGCGGAACCTCGTGTACGTCCCGATGAAGAACGGCGATTCGGTGCTGGGCTACCTGGCCCTGGCGTCCACCCTTCCCCACGCCCTGGACATCGGCGGCGCGGAAACCGCCCAGGACATCGCCAAGCAGTTGGCGGTGGCCTTCCAGCACGCGCGGATGCGGGAGGAGCTCAAGCTGTCCCAGCTGCGGCTCGAGTCCGAAGTGGAACAGCGCACCGCCGAGCTGCGCACCACGGTGGCCTCGCTGAAAGAACTGGAAGGCGAGCTGCGGCGGCGGGAGGCGGACGCCCAGGCGGCCAGCGAAGCGAAGTCCGTGTTCCTGTCCTCCATGAGCCACGAGCTGCGCACCCCGCTCATCGGCGTCACGGGCATGCTTGAAATCCTCGCGCATACCGGTCTCGACGCCGAGCAGCGCCGCATCGCGACCATCATCCAGCAGTCCTCCGAAAGCCTGCTGCAGATCATCGGGGACATCCTGGACTTCTCGAAAATCGAAGCCAACAAGCTGGAGCTCGCCCCGCAGACCTTCTCGGCGCAAGCCCTGCTGGAATCCGTGGCCCAGACCTTCCGGCCCGTCATCTCCGCCAAGGGCTTGAACTTCACCGTCGACGTGGACCCGGGACTGGCCCCGGCCCACGTGGCCGATGTCCTGCGGATCCGCCAGGTCCTGAACAATTTCCTGAGCAACGCGGTGAAGTTCACCGAGCAGGGCTCCATCGCGCTGAGGCTTCGCCTGCGGCACTCCAGCGGCAGCCGCGAATCCCTGGCCTTCGAGGTCGAGGACACCGGCATCGGCGTGTCGCCCGCGGACCAGGCGAAGCTCTTCGCCCCCTTCGCCCAGGCCGACGCCAGCACCGCGCGGCGCTTCGGCGGAACGGGCCTGGGCCTGGCCATCTCCCGGAGGCTGGCGGAGCTCATGGGCGGCGGGCTGGCCATGCGGAGCCACGTCGGACGGGGCACCACCCTGACCCTGGCCGTGGACCTCCCGACGGGAAGCCCGGCGGACCTCGCCAAGGCCGACGCGCCGGATCCCTGGAAGGCGGTTCCGAGGCGGCCAGCCCCCAGCGCGGGGGTGGCGGAAGCGGAGCGGAGCCTGATCCTGCTGGCCGAGGACCACCCGACCAATCGCATCGTGCTCAGCCAGCAGGTGCACCGGGCGGGCTACTCGCTGGAGGTCGCCGTGGACGGGCGGGAGGCCTTCGAGAAGTGGCAAAGCGGACGCTTCGCCCTCCTCCTGACGGACCTCCAGATGCCGCACCTGGACGGCTACCAGCTGACGAAGGCCGTCCGGGATTGGGAACGGCTTCACGGCCTGGCCCGGACGCCGATCCTGGTGCTCACGGCCAACGCCCTGAGCGGCGAGGCGGAGCGGTGCCTGGAGCAGGGCATGGACGACTACCTGATCAAGCCCGTGACCATTCCCCAACTGGCCTCCAAGCTGCAGCGCTGGCTGCCCCACCTGCACGAGAAGGGCCCTGGGTGATCCGCCCGCCTTCCCCGCGGGTCCGGTGCCCCCTCAGAGCGCCAGCACCACGTACACCAGGGACAGGCCCGCCAGAGCGCCCAGGGCGGCGGCGGTGAGGTTGGCGGTCCGGCGGGTGCCGAAGGCGTAGGTGTAGAGGAGCTTCACCAGGTTGTTGCTGGCGCTGGCGATGACGATGGCCTGCAGGATCTGGGGCGAGCCGAGGCCCAGGTCGCCCTGGAGGAGGGAGACCACGAAGGGCGTGATGTCGGAGCAGCCCACGAGGAAGGACAGCATCCGCAGGCCCAGGTCCTTGAAGTGCAGGAGGGTGTACTTGGTGGCGACGGAGATCACCACGAACATCAGCGCGAAGAGGAGGGCGGAATTGAGCTCGAGGGGATTGCGGCGCAGCTTCGAATCGGCCTCCGTGGCTCCGCTGCCGGGCTGGGCGGGGTCGTCCTCGAGAACCTGGGCTTCGGTGGCCGCCTTGTCGCGCTTCACCAGCCAGGTGGCGTAGCCCGCCGCCAGGGCCGAGAGGGCCAGCAGGGCGGGGCCCACCTGGAGGGCCGAGCTGAAGCGGAAGATGGCGACGAGCACCAGCAGGCGCAGGTACATCATGGCGACGGCGAGGAGGATCGCCGCGGCGGCCTCCTGGTCCCGGCCCGGCTGGCTCTTCGAGCGCTTGGCCAGCACCAGCACGGCGGCGGTGCTGGAGTAGACGCCGCCGATGAGGCCGGTGAGCAGCATGCCCTTGCGGGGGAAGAGGTAGGTCTGCAGGACGTAGCCAAGGTAGGAGATGGTGGTGGTGATGACCACCGCCAGCCAGATCTGGTGGGGCGTCACCGGCAGGATGGCGAGGAAGCGCCCCGCCATGCCGTACAGGGGCGGCAGGGTCGGCGGGATGAGGGGCAGGATGACGACGGCGATCGCCAGGAACTTGCAGACCGTGACCACCTCGCCGGTCTCCAGGCGGTCGGTGAACTGGCGGATGCGGCCCTTGGAATGCAGGACGAAGAGGACCGAGACCGCGAAGAGCACCAGGAACCAGTGGGGCTGGTGGATCGCGACGGGCCCCGTCGTGTACGTGAGCAGCGCGATGACCACACCGATGAGCCCGGGGCTCTTGAGCGTCTGGATCTTGTGGTTGTAGTAGATCAGCAGGAAGGGCACCAGGGAGGCCATGCCCAGCATCCAGGCCCAGGGCCCGAAGCCCGGCAGCAGGTAGAGCATGAACCCGAGCATCCCGATGAACACGAAGGTGCGCACCGTGCCGAAGGTGTCGAACTTGTTTTCCGACTCGTAGTAGTCCCGGAGCCCGATGCCGATGAGGAAGCTGACGGCGAGGGTGAGGAGGAAGGGGACGACCTGGGGGGGCAGCAACGGGGGACTCCGGAAGGGGCAGGGAAACCATACCCTGGGCCCGTCCCGGGGACGGTCCCGGGGAGGGGGGCGGACGATGGGGCTGGTGGACGGCCGGCATCCGGCCTACCCTGTGCCCACCATCACATCCTGCGCCCGCCGGGCCGCAGGCGCCCTAGCTTGATCAGACGGAGCCGAGGGAGCGGGTTCCGCAGCATGTCCCGAGAACTGGCAATGGTGCCAAGGGGCGGCCGGGGCCATTCACCCGGCGTTCCCCAGGATCCCCTACCCCGAGCAGGACCGGCATGTCGTCCGACCCTCCGATCTGGACCCGAAGGACCTCCCGGTGGCCCGGACCTCCCGGCGCCGGCGGGAAGGGTTGAGGAACGCCATGGCCGAAGGGAAGCCGCGTCCCGAGGACCCCGCCGCACGGCGGTGGGAGGGACCGGACCCGGAGGACCGGCAGCCCGAGCGGGAGCGTCCGGATGAGGAACGGCCCAGGGCCCCGGAAGGCCCGGCGACGGAGCACCAGCCTGACGTGGACCTCTTCGACCTGGCGCCGGTGGGCTACTGCACCCTGGACACCGGCGGACGGATCCTGCGGGCCAACCGCGCCGCCGGAAGGCTGCTGGGGCTCCCTCCGGACGCCCTGCTTCGACAGCCCATCACCCGCTTCATTCTTGAGGCCGACCAAGGCCTCTACCACACCCGCGCCCGGGAGCTCCCGCCGGCGGGAACGCCGCAAGCCTGCGAGCTGTGGATGGTCCGCGCGGGGGCCGAGCCGTTCTGGGCGCGCCTGACCCTCACCGCCGCCCCGGGCCCCGCGGGCGCCCCGGAAACCCTCCTCGTGCTGGACGACGTGACGGCCCTGAAGGCCCCGGAGCTGGCGCTTCGGGAGAGCGAGGAGCTTGCCACCAAGACCTTCCGCACCATTCCCGACGGCATCGTGATCAGCCGGATCCCGGACGGGAGGGTGGTGGAGGTCAACGACAGCTTCTGCCGCCTTTCCGGTTGGTCGCGGCCGGAGCTCCTGGGCCGGACCGTGGTGGACCTCAACCTCTGGGCCGATCTGGCGGAACGGGACGCCTACCTCACGGAATTGCAGGCCCGGGGCCGCGTGGAGTCCCTGGAGGCCGTCTTCCTCCGGAAGGATGGGGAACGGCGGACCACTCTCCTCTCCTCCGAACTGCTGCACCACGGCCCCGAAACCCTGGTCATGGCCATCGCCCGCGACATCACGGAGCGCAAACGCTCGGAAGCCCTGCTCCAGGGGCAGAAGCAGGTGCTGGAGATGGTGGCCGCGGAGGCCCCGCTCGAGGCCTCCCTGGCGTTCCTCCTGGCCCACATTGATAGCCAATCACCGGGCCTGCTGGGGTCC
>JBGASS010000470.1:0-2124 GCA_044229555.1 Holophagaceae bacterium | reverse complement strand
GGTGCCGGGCATGAGCCGCCAGCAGCAGCTCCAGGGCCTCCCGGTGGGCGCCGCTGCTGGCGCGGAAGACGGCCATGCGGAAGAGGCCCCGAGGATGGGCCGGCACCAGCTCCAGCCCTTTCTGGAAGGCCGCTTCCGCCTGGGCCTGCTCATCGGTGGTGGAGGCCGCCGGATCGTCCAGCAGGGAGCGGTTGAGCAGGTTGCCCAGGTTCAACCATGCGGAGGCGCAGCGGGGTTCCGCGGCCACGAGCCTGCGGCTGCGGACGATGGCGTCGGGGATGCGCTGGTTGTCGAGGCGCAGCCCCATGACCTCCACGAGCTCCCAGAAGGATCCAGGGGCGCCGGGGATGAAGGCCCCCTCCTCCAGGGCGGGCAGGCGCAGGGGCAGGAGCCCCAGGGCGGCCTTGAGGGTGGCGGCGGGCGGCCCGGGGGGGAGCTGGCGCGCCACCCAAGGGTCCAGGCTGCCCCCCCGGCTCCAGGTCCAGCGCAGGCCCATGCCGAGGCCTTCCCCGGCGCGGACGGGCTCGATGCGGAGCACGAGGATGGGTTCCTTGCGGCGGGCGGATTCCGGGTGTTCGGGCATGCGGGAGGCGGGGGTGACCGCCACGCCCCGGGCCATGCTCAGCTCATCCTCCAGGAGGGTCGCGATGGCCCGCATCTGGTTGTGGCTGAGGGCGGCGCCGGGCTCGGGCCGTTCCGTGACCAGCAGGATGCGGATGGGATCCGGGGCCTGTCGGGCGGAGCGCCACCGCAGGACCAGGAAGGCGGCCAGGGCCAGGAAGCCGAGGCCCAGGAAGGCCTGGACGGCGCGGCGGGCAGAGGATCGGCGGTTCGGTTCGTGCACCGGGGCAGGGACTCCTGATGGCGTTCGTTACAGCTTGAACCGGTTGGGCGGGAAGCGCGATTCCAGGAGGGACTGCCGCTCCCGCAGGTGCTGGTGGAGGGTCTCGTAGCGGGCCGTGCCCCGGGCCGGGGCGAAGAGCGGGCTGCGCTCGTACCAGCGGGTGCAGCCGAAGCCCTGGGTGAAGGCCAGTTCCCCCAGCTCCATGGCCCGGTCCCGGTCTCCGAGGAAGGCCGCCGCCTCCGCCAGCTTGAAGGTGAACTCCCCGTCCGGGGCCCGGAGGGCGGACCGTTTCTGGGCCAGGGCCCTCAGCCGCTCTGCGGCTTCGGCGGGGCGGCCCTCCAGGGCGTCCAGGAAGAGGGCGCATAGCTCCTCGAAGCCGTACCATCCCCCGGGCACCGCCAGGGCGGACCGGAAGGCGGCGGCAGCCCCGGCCCGGTCCCCGTCCGCCAGGGCGAGGTAGCCGAGGTAGAAGCGGATGCGGGCGTCGCGGCCCGTGCCCTGGGGCCGGCAGGAGCTCCGGAAGGCCTCGAAGTCCCCGAGGTACAGGTAGGTATTCTCACTGGGCGATCCCGGCAGGCCCAGGGTGAGCTGGTCCACCCGCCGCAGGGCGCGGCGGGCCAGCTCCAGCAGGCCGGAGGTCCGCGCCACGTAGCCGAGGGACCGGTAGAGCCGCGGGACCATGGGATGGTCCGCGAGGGCGCCCTCGAGCAGAGAAAAGGCGTCCCGGTGCAGGCCGGCGTCCGCGAGGAGCTGGGCGAAGCCGGCGACGCCGCGGGGATGATGGGGCATGAGTTCCAGGCCCGCGCGGTAGGCCTGGAAGGCCTTCCACTGGGAGTCCTGTTCCAGGGGATGCAGCAGCAGCTGGTTGTAGAGCTGGTTGCCCAGGAGGAAGTGGGAGGTCGCGCAATCGGGATCCCGCCGGAGCAGCTCGCGGCTGAGGTTCAGGATGGACTGGGACCTGGAAACCTCGTCCTCCTGGACGAGGGCGGCCAGGAGGGGCGCGAAGGCGCTGGCATCACGGGGGCAGAGCCGGGAGGGCGCAGAGGCCTGCAGGCGGAGCGGGGTGTTCCGGGTGAGCCAATCGAAGGCGGCCGCCGGCGCCAGGGGCCCGCTGGCGCGGGGAGCGGGACGCATCCCGTTGGCGTAGGACACGTCCACCGCCAGGGCGAGGGTGCCGGGCCCCAGGCTGGCGCCGATGCGCAGGAAGCAGGCCCGGGTCCGGGCGTCCTCGGGGCCGCCCGGCGCAGGCCAGGGCAGCACCGTCAGGCCGCCCAGGCATT
>JBGASS010000469.1:0-2130 GCA_044229555.1 Holophagaceae bacterium | reverse complement strand
GGTCCCCTAGCTGGCCCGCTTCACCGGCTGTGGGGCTTCTACCTTGGGCTTCGTTGGAGGTTCTTTGGGTGCGAAGGCGGAGAAGTCGCTGTCCGTGACCCGAACCTGCCCGGTGCCGGTGGGGATCCAATGGAAGGCCGATTCATCCGAGAGGCCTGCAAGGGTCTCTCGGGCCCCAGGTGGAGGCGGATTGAGCTTGGTGAAGGTGCCGGACCGAGGAGAAAAACGCCACCACACGACGTCGGGGAATTGCTGGTTCAGCTCCATGCGCTTGCTCTTCCAGGCCTCAACCCATCGATGCTGGTCCTGAAGGGAGGCCTTGCCCGTCTCCATTTCCAGGCGCTTAAGATCGGCGAGGCCCTGGCGGGCGCCGGTTATGGCCGCCTCGCTTCTGCTGCTCCAGATCAGATCGCCATCCGGCAGGGGCTGGGCGTGCAGCACCAAGGGCCAGGGCAGGCCTTGCAAAAGCAGGTCATCGGTGAGGCTCGCATACAGACGTCCCGAACGCTGGAGGGAGCCGTTCTCCAGGGAAAAGACCCAATACATTCCGGTTTTTTGCAGGATCAGGGTGAGGTGGTCCGGCGTACGGATGGCCAAGCCGAAGGGGATGAGGAATTTTAGCTCAGGTAGGCTGTCGAGCTTGGGAAGCTCGGGGTCCAAAGCCGTTCTGAACTGGAGCTGATCCCGTTCATCCAAGGTCAAGATGGAAAAGGGAGATCCCTGCCCTGGGGCCGCTTCCGAGTCCAGGTTGCCCTTGGCGATGGCCAGAAACCGGCCGTTCTCGAGGGGTTGGATCAGCGCGGCTCCTTTTCGCCGAGGCACCACGAGCGAGGCCATGTGTCGCCACCCCTGAAGCTCTCGGATCCAAAGGCGGGTAGTCATCTGATCTTTGGCCACCCCTGTGATTTGGTATCCGGTGCAATAGGTGCGCCCGCCGAATTGGAAGGCATCCCCCGGCATTCCCGCCATGGGACCTACGGCGCCAGCGGGGGAATCCACCTTATGGGGCCGAGTGAATTTGGTAGATTTCCCTGTGAAATCGGCAATCCCCGATACATCCGAGTTCTTGAGATTGAACAAGAAGGATGTAGGAGTGACCCACTGGATGGGCTTAAAGGCCGCGAAGTCTTGGGAGAATATGGCCGTTGTGGCCAGGAACAGCAAACCTTCCCTAATTGCCACCGGTCGAAACCCCGCAGTCAGCCTCCAGTCTGGCAAAAGCGACATCCGTGCTGTCCGTATAGAGGATGCCGTTCGGTGTCCGCACAATCCAGATGTTCCCATCTCGAGTGATTGTGCAAATTGGGAGAGGGGGCATGGGATAGAGCGCGATGGCGCCCAGGAGGGTTCCGGCTAGGACAGTCAAGGCCCTTTTCATATGAGTTCCTCCATATCCCCATTTTGGGAGCTGGCGATAGGGTATGGCATCGGATTAAGGCAAGCGATGCCTAGTAATTTGAGGCTGATAGTCCTTATATACAATATGAACCCATCAACTTTATTTAAATTGATTAGCTGCCTTGTCCCGGCCCGAACCGGCTCCGCCAGTCCGCGCTCAGTTCCGGGAGCGCGCCCATGGCCCGGCACTCCTCGGGATGCTCGGCGGCCTTCCAGCGGGCATGCAGGGCCCGGGCCACGGTCCAGGCGGGCTGGGGGCGGTCCACCAGGGTGATGGCATCCCCGGGCGTGAGCGGGGCCGCTTCCAGCACGCGGAGGTAGAAGCCGCCCCGGGCGGTGGCGTAGACCCGGGCCACGGCATCCGACCAGCCCAGGTGCCGCTGGAGCGTGCCGCAGGGCACCCGGGGCTGGCTCACCTGGAGCAGGGCCTCGCCCACCCGCAGGCGGTCCCCGATGCAGGCGGTGCGGTCGTCGAGTCCTTGGATCAGGAGGTTCTCCCCGAAGGCCCCCACGGCCACGGTGCGGCCCTCGGCCACCCAGAGGTCGTAGGCATCCTTGGCGTAGGCGAGGAGGGCCTGGTCGGGCCCCCCGTGGTGCTGGCGGTCGCCCACCTCATCCCCCAGGAGCCCCTCGGGCCCCAGGAGCACGGGGCCGGGCACGGCCTCCTTCCGGATGGCGGTGCGGTGGGGCTGGCCGTGGGCGTCGGGGAGGTTCTGCACCTTCCCCATGCGG
>JBGASS010000468.1:0-2155 GCA_044229555.1 Holophagaceae bacterium | reverse complement strand
TGTCCGTCCACCAGCTCGACCAGGTCGAGGACTTCCATCTTCCCTTCGAGGCCCGACACCTTGATGGCGTCCTCGATGTTGGTGAGGCAGTAGGGGCAGGCCGTCACGATGACGTCGGCGCCGGCCTTCCGGGCCTGTTCCACCCGCACCACGCCCATGCGCTGCTCCTCGTCGGGCTCGTAGAAGAGCATCAGCCCGCCGCCCCCGCAGCAGAAGGAGCGGTCCCGGCAGTGCCCCTCCATCTCCACGCGCTTGAGGCCCGGGATGCCGTCGATGGCCGCCCGGGGCGCGTCGTAGGTACCGTTGTGGCGCCCCAAGTAGCAGGGGTCGTGGTAGGTGTAGGTCTTCGAGGGATCCGCCAGGGGCTTGAGCTTCAGCTTGCCGCTCTCCAGGCCCAGGGCGATGAGCTCACTGACGTGCTGCACCGGGGGCAGGCCCGGGTAGTCGTTGCGCAGGGCGTTGAGGGCGTGGGGGTCGTTGGTGACGATGCGCTTGGCCTCGGAGGCCTGGATGGCCTCGGTGTTCTGGTCCTTGAGGCTCTGGAAGAGCATCTCCTCGCCGAAGCGCCGCACGTCGTGGCCGCTGTCCTTCTCGTCCTTGCCGATCACCACGAAGTCCACCTCGGCCCGGGTGAGGACCCGGGCGGTGGCCTGGGCGATCTTCTGCATGCGGTCGTCGTAGGAGGTGATGCTGTCCACGAAGTAGAGGGTTTCGGCGGTGTCGCCCTGCTCCACGAGCTTCACCTCCACGCCCTCCCCGACTCCGGCGGTCCACTCGGCGCGCTTCTTCTCCAGCTTGCCCCAGGGGTTGCCCCGCTTCTCCAGGGCGCTCATGGGCTTCTGCAGGGACTGGGGCACGAGCCCGTCGTCCACCATGCCCCGGCGCAGGTCCACGATCTTGTCGATGTACTCGATGCCGATGGGGCACTCCTCTTCGCAGGCGCCGCAGGTGGTGCAGGACCAGATCTCGTCCTCGCTGAAGATGCCGCCGATGAGATTTTCAGGCTCGCCTTCGGCCTTGCCGAAGATGGGGTAGCGCCGGAAGGCGTAGTCCCGGGCCTTGATGCTGATGAAGCGCGGCGACAGGGGCCGCTTCACGGCGTTGGCCGGGCAGTGGTCCGAGCAGCGGCCGCAGTCCACGCAGCTGTAGAAGTCCAGCATGTGCTTCCAGGTGAAGTCCTCGAACTTCTTCACGCCGAAGATCTTCAGGTCATCCAGCTGCGCGTCGGCGACCCCGTGGCGCACGGGCTTCACGTTGCCCGTCCGGATCCGCATGAAGAAGACGTTGAACAGCGACGTGATGACGTGGAAGTGCTTGCCGAAGGGCAGGAGGCAGAGGAAGAAGAAGAAGGTCAGGTCGTGGACGGTGTAGGCGATCAGGCTGGTGGTGGCCAGGGCCGGCACCGGGGTTCCGGCCAGCAGGTGCTGGAAGGCCCAGACCAGGGTCAGGGGCGTGGCCTGGCCGGTGGTGGCGGCCAGAAGGCAGGCCTCGAAGAGGCCTTCGGAGACCATCAGGGTGCCGATGAGCCCCAGGACGAGCAGCGCTTCCGGCGTGTGGTCCTTCCCCAGCTTCTCGGGCACGGCGTAGCGCGCGGGTTTGAAGAAGCCCCGGCGCACCGCGAGGACCGCCACGCACAGGAAGACCACCGTGGCGGCGAGGTCCTTGGCCACGTTGTAGACCGCGCCAAGGGCGCCGCCTAAGCCCGGCAGGACATAGCCGTCCGCGAAGCCGAGCACCACCATCTGGGTGGAGCGGGCCCCGAGGACCAGGAAGCCGAAGAAGAGCAGGATGTGCAGGACGCCCGCCAGGAGGTAGCGGGGATGGCGCCACTGGGCCAGCCAGATCTTGAGCACCAGCCAGACCCTCTTGGGCACATGCTGCAGCCGCGGATCCGGCGCGGCCCGGAGCAGGGGCACCAGGCGGCGCGCCATGATCCAGGCGAAGGCGGCCAGGCCGAATAGAGGAATGAGGAGGAACAGGGCCCTGGCGGGCAACCCCGCCAGGGTGGCGGAGGCGGGGGAGAAGGGCTCAGGGGCCATGGGACCTCCAGTGCGCCAGGTCTACTTGCCGCCGAAGGCGTCCTCCGGCATGTCGAGGGCGAGGGTGCTGCCCGACAGGATGGCCTCCATCCGCCCCAAGGTCACGGGGAGCATGG
>JBGASS010000467.1:0-2156 GCA_044229555.1 Holophagaceae bacterium | reverse complement strand
CGCCCCCAGGTCCGCAACGGCCGGGTGCTCCTCCTCGACGCCGGGGCCCGCTTCCACGGCTACGCTTCGGACATCACCCGCACCTGGACGGCGCCCCATTGCGATCCCCGCTTCGCGGCGCTGGCCCAGTCCATGGAGAAGACCCAGCAGGCCCTCTGCGCGATGGTGAAGCCGGGCCAGCACAACGGCGACTTCCACCAGCAGGCCCACTTCCTCATCGGCGACATCCTCCTGGAGCACGGCATCCTGAAGAACGTGGGCCGCGACGACGCCGTCCACGAGCGCCTGGTGAAGCCCTTCTTCCCCCACGGCCTGGGCCACCACCTGGGCATCCAGGTGCACGACGTGGCGGGCAAGCAGCTCAACGCTGATGGCACCCCGGCCCCCCAGCCTCCGGAGCACCCCTTCCTGCGCACCACCCGCATGATCGAGGCGGGCCACGTCTTCACCGTCGAGCCGGGCCTCTACTTCATCGAGATGCTGCTGCGGCCCTTCCGGGAGAACGGCCACGCGGACAAGTTCAACTGGAGGCTCATCGACGCGCTGAGCCCGATGGGGGGCATCCGCATCGAGGACAACGTCCTGGTCACCTCGGACGGACACCGGAACCTCACCCGTGAATACCTGCCGGAATAGGGAAGCGGACTCTGGATCCGCCCTCGCCGGCCACCCCACGCGCGGAGCCTGACCGGGAGCTACTGAATCCGCGTGGCCAGGAGGGCGGGCAGCAGGTCCAGATGGGGAAGGACCTCGGCGGGGTCCTGCGCGGCCTGGATTCCCGTCAGGCGCCAGCGGCCTTTATGGAGGGTGAAGTCGAACACGAAGAAGACCGCGCCCTGGTCGAAGGTGGCCATGGTCCAGTGCCGCTGCCAAGCGGGGGTGATCAGGGGGAGGTTGACCGATTCCCAGCGTCCGATGCTGCGGGGGCCTGGGATCCATCCCTCCAGCTTCTGGCGCAGCCTGCCTTCCGCATCGTTCCAGGACCCATCCCGCATCCATTCCCGCAGGGCGGTCTCCCACCCCCCGGTGCTGAGGGTCTTGAATCCGCCTTCGATGCGCTCGGGAGCCGTTTGGGCCGGCAGGGACAACGCCGTGACGGCCACGAGCGCGGGAAGGGCTGAACGAAGGCTGGACATGGGGAACCTCAGCCATGACTGCAGGCCGCGCCCCGAAAGTTCCTGCCGGCCGGTGGCTTCCCACCCTTCCATTGGTGCACCATGTCATCCCTCCGCCGTCGCCAACCCCGGGAGTTTCCATGGACGACCTGTTGCGCCTGGCCTACCAGCGGGCCCTCGCGTTCCGCCGTTCCCTGCCCGACCGCCCCGTCGGGGCCCAGGCCTCCCTCGAGGAGCTGCGCCGGGCCCTGGGCGCGCCCCTTCCGGAGGCCGGCGAGGACCCGGTGCGCGTCATCGAGGAGCTGGTGCGCCACGCGGAGCCCGGCCTCATCGGGGAGCCCGGTCCGCGTTTCTTCGGCTTCGTCATCGGCGGCAGCTCGGAGGTCGCCGTGGCGGCGGACTGGCTGACGTCGGCCTGGGACCAGAACGCCGGCCTCTTCGCCGCCTCCCCGGCCCTGGCCGTGGTGGAGGAGGTGGCCGCCCGCTGGCTGCTGGAGCTCCTGGATCTGCCACCCCGGAGCGGGGTCGGCTTCGTCACCGGCTGCCAGATGGCCCACTTCACCTGCCTGGCCGCCGCCCGGGGCGAGATGCTCCGCCGGGCGGGCTGGGATGTGGAGGCGGAGGGCCTCCAGGGGGCGCCCCGGCTCCACGTGGTGGTGGGCGCGGAGGTGCACGTCACCGTCCTGCGGGCCCTGCGCTTCCTGGGCCTCGGCGCGGGCTGCGTGGTCAAGGTGCCCGCCGACGGCCAGGGCCGGATGGTGGCCGGCAAGCTGAGCGAGGCCCTGGCGGGTCTCGAAGGCCCGGTCATCGTCTGCGCCCAGGCCGGGGACGTGAACACGGGCGCCTTCGATCCCCTCGCCGAGATCGCCGGGATCTGCGAAGCCAAGGGCGCCTGGCTGCACGTGGACGGGGCCTTCGGCCTCTGGGCCGCGGCGGTCCCCGATCTGCGCCACCTCCTGGACGGCGCGGTGCGGGCGGACTCCTGGGCCACGGACGCCCACAAGTGGCTTAACGTCCCCTACGATTCGGGCCTCGCCATCG
>JBGASS010000466.1:0-2161 GCA_044229555.1 Holophagaceae bacterium | reverse complement strand
AGGGCCGCCTGCAGGCGGGCCCGCTCATCCAGGAAGGTCTGGGCCTCCCCTTCCAGCTCCTCCAGCTTGCGGTCGCAGGCCTGCACCTTTTCGAGCAGGTCGGCCCGCTCGGCCTCCACCCGCTGCACCTCGGCCTCGAGGTCGAAGCGGCTGCGCTGGAAGAGCTGGAGCTGGCGGACCAATCCGTCGCGCTCCGCCCAGGCGGCGTCGCGCACCCGGGCCGCCTCGAACTTGGCCTCCCGGCGCTCGTCCATGGCGGCCGGGGCCGCCAGCACCGCACCTTCGGCCTGGTGGATGGCCTCCATCAGGGCCTCATCGGTGTGCTCCTCCGGAACGGCGTCCAGCTCCCGGAGCAGGCCGCGGAGCCGCTCGATCTCCGCCTCGAACTGCTCCCACTGCTGGTCGGCGCGCTCCTGGGCCTGGCGGATCTCATCGAGCTGCACCTGGGCATGGGCCTTCTGGGCCCGGAGGCTGTCCGCCTTGTGCCGGGCGGCGCGCAGGTCCTCGTCGATCTCCCGCATCCGCTCGCGGGCCTCCTGGGCCTGGATCACCCCCTGCTTCACGGAACCTTCGAGGGACTCCAGGTGGGTGAGGAGCTCCTCGCGCTGCACCTTGGCCTCGTCGAACTCCGCGCGCAACTTCAGGGGGCTGGCCGCGGGCGCGGAGATGCCCACCTGCACCGGCCCGAAGGGCAGCTTGATGAAGGCGGGGCTCACCAGGGCGAACTCCGGGTGCTTCTTGGCCAGGCCAGGGAAGTCCTCGTCCTTGCACTGGAACGCCCGGTCGAGGAGGGCCCGCAGCGGGGAAGCCGATCCCGTCCACCGGATGTGGTTGCGGAGGGGCACGGCCCCGAAGGGCGCCGAGGGGGCATGGCTGTCCGTGTCGGGCGCCAGCAGCAGGTGGCCCGGGGCCTCCCGGGAGGTCCGGAGCCCTTCCTCGGTCGCCGCGGCCGTCTGCAGCCAGGCGCCCAGCACCCGCTCCACATCCGGGCGCAGGGCCTCATCCACCTTCAGGAGGTCGGCGACCATCTGGGCCTTGCCGTGGCGCTCCTGGAACCAGGCCACGCCCTTGCGGAGCTCGAGGTCCGTGCTCACCTGTCCCAGCAGGTCCGAGAGGTGGCGCAGGCGGCGTTCCGCCGCCTCCAGGTCGGCCTCGGCCTTGTGCAGGGCCGTGGCCCCCTCGCGCTGGCTGGCCTCCAGCTGTTCGGCGGTGGCGCGCTGCACGCGGGCGGCCTCCTCGGCCTGCTCCAGCAGTTCGAGGGCGCCCTCGGCCTGGCGATCCAAGGTCCCGACCTCCGAGGTGAGGCTCTCCAGGCGCGGCGCCCGCACGGCTTCATCGTGGTTCAGGGCGTCCAGGCGACCTTCGATCTGGGCGATCTGGTTGAGGATGCCCTCCTTCTGGCGGCGGCGCTGCACGGAGGCGGCCTCCGCCTCGGCCCGCTTCTGCTTGAGGGCCCGCAGTTCCCCTTCCGCATGCCGCAGCCCGCCCTGGGAGAGGGCCAGGGCCTCGTCGGCCTCGGCCAGCACACCCTCCCGGGCCTCCAGCGCCGCACCGGCCTGGCGGGCCTGGGCTTCCAGGGCTTCCAGGCCGGCCCCGGATTCCGTGAGGCGGCCGTTCAGCTCATCCAGGCGGCCCTGCAGGCGCTCCCGGCTGGTCTGGGCCTCGTCCTTCTTCTCCGCTTCGAAGAGGCGACCCTGCTGGTTCATCTCCAGGCGCTGGGCCAGGCCTTCGATGCTCCGCCCCCGGCGCATCTGGGCGGCCTCCAGCTCGCCCGCCTCCAGGCGCAGCTGCTCCACCTCGGTGGCCTTCTCCGCCGCCTGGGCCGTGAGCTCCGCCACGCGGCGCTCCAGGGCGTCCAGGCTGTCGAGGATGCGCTGCTTGGCGCCCTCCAATTCCGTGGCCTTACCCGCCAGCAGGATGCGCTGGGTGGCCTTGATCTGGGTGTCCAGTTCCGCGGCGCGCCGGGCCTTGGCGGCCTGCCGCTTGAGGCTGTCCATCTGCTTGTTCAGCTCGAAGAGGATGTCCTCCAGGCGCTGCAGGTTCGCCTTGGTCTCATCCAGGCGCCGCTCGGCCTCCTGGCGCCGCAGCTTGTAGCGGGTGATGCCGGCGGCCTCCTCGATGAGGGAGCGGCGATCCTTGGGCTTGGTGCTGAGGATGAGGT
>JBGASS010000465.1:0-2166 GCA_044229555.1 Holophagaceae bacterium | reverse complement strand
AGGAGGCCCGGGGACCCGGGCGAGGAGCAGGGCCAGGACCAGCGGCGCGGGCACGGGGGCTACTGCACGGGCGGGACCGCCGCGGGCTCCGGCCGGAAGGGCCGCGTGCGCCAGGCCAGGGTGCTGCGCTGGTCCTTCTCCTCCGTCCCGTTGACGTGGCAGAAGACGCAGCCCTTGAGGTTGGTGTCGTCCCCCCGCCAGTAGGCCCGGGCCTGCCCGTTGGCCTCCGCCCGCTTCGCCTCCGGAACCCGGGGCCAGTAGAAGGTCAGCCTCGGCTTCTTGTCCTTGGACATCTCGATCATGTAGAGCGGGCCCGGCTCGGCGCTGGGGCGGCCGAAGCGGTCCTCGAGGCTGCTCATCACCACGTAGGAGCCCGCCGGGATGGGCCGGCCCTCCTTGTAGGCCTCGGAGGCGCTCGGCGTCGCCCAGACGCGGATCCACCGGCCGCCGTGCTGGGGGCTCTTCACGGGATCCGCGTGCATGGGTTCCAGGCTGAGGTAGTCCAGGGCCCGCAGCGGAGCCTCCTCCTCCTCCTCGTCGGGGGCGGCCTTGGCCGCGTCCTTCATTCCAGGCTCCAGGGGCGGCGGGGGCCGGGTGGCCTCGTCGGAGGCGGCCCGGATGGGGAGGGTAGGATGGGTCATGCGCCCGCCGTAGTACCCGGCGCCCAGGAGGGAGGCGCACCAGAGGCTGCCCAGGAAGAGCGGGAGGAGGCCCAGGCCCTGGTGCTCCTGCCGGCGCCGGTACAGGGAAAGGAGGGTCAGGAGGCCCCAGGGCAGGGCGGTCAGGGCGAAGAGCTGGTGGCGGCGCATCAGCTCCTGCAGCTCATTGCCGGGCTGGACCTGTACCAGATATTGCCCGGGGGGGATCATGCCCATCTGGCGGGCCCAGAAGTAGCCGGAGACGGCCGCGAGGAGGGCTCCGAAAATGCCGGTCCAGCCCAGGTAGCGGCAGGCGGTCCACCAGGGCTTGATGCCGCGTCCGGGCCGCTGGGCGGCCATGAGCGCGAAAGGGAGGAGGAGCCCCGCCGCCACCGGCAGGTGGATGAAGAAGGGATGTTTAAGGGCGATCCAATCGAACAAGACCCGCTCCAAGCTGGGAGGACCTGGGACAGGACATCGCCGAGCGCCTGAAGCGGGGCTGCAAGGTGCTCGTCTGCGGCAACGGCGGGTCGGCGGCGGACGCCCAGCACTTCGCCGCGGAGCTCACGGGGCGCTACCTCAAGGAGCGCCGCGCCCTGGCCGGCATCGCCCTGACCACCGACACCTCGGCCCTCACCGCCATCGGCAACGACTACAGCTACGACTATGTCTTCTCCCGCCAGGTGGAGGCCCTGGGCCGGCCCGGCGACGTGCTGGTGGGGATCTCCACCTCCGGCAACAGCGCCAACGTCATCGCCGCGGTGGAAGCCGCCAAGCTCCTCGGCGTCCGGACCATCGGCATGCTGGGCCGGGACGGGGGCCGCCTGGGCGCCCTGGTGGACGACGCCCTGGTCGTCCCCAGCACGGTCACCGCCCGCATCCAGGAGATCCACGAGATGGTCTTCCACTTCTGGTGCGAAGCCCTCGACGAGTCCTTCGAATGATCCTCCGCCCCGCCACGGCCTGGGCGCGCTGCCTGGCCCTCCTCTTCGCGGCCGGACTCGCCGCGCAGGCGGGCGCCTCCCAGCCCCAGCAGATCTACCGCTGGAAGGATGCCAAGGGGCGGCAGCACGTCACCAACACCCCGCCCCCTCCCGGCGCCGTCCCCCTCGACGTACCGCCGGTGCAGGCTCCGGCGTCTCCCACGCCGCCGGCCGCCGCGCCGGAAGCCCCGCCGGCGGCCGGCGAAGCCGCGCCAACTCCGCGCGTTGAAGCGCCAGAGTGGAAGGGCTTCGCCGAACGCCTGGAGTCCGCCCGGAAATCGCGGAACAGCGATGCCGCGGCGGCGGAGGCCGACAGCCTGCTGGACGACGCCCTCTGGGGTGGCGTCTCCAAGGCCCTGCCCCTGCTGCCCATCGCCACCTTCGCCCTGGTGGTCCTCCTGGGGTGGTGGATCGGCAGCGGCTTCCGGCGGGGCCCCGCGTCCCTGGTCATGGGCTGTTCGGTCCTGGGGGGGCTGGCCCTGGCCCAGTTCACCCTGTCCAGCTTCCTCTACCAGAGCCAGTTCGCCCGGGTGCAGGCCCGACTC
>JBGASS010000464.1:0-2169 GCA_044229555.1 Holophagaceae bacterium | reverse complement strand
TGCGCTCGCGGACCATGAGGCGGACGGCCTTCTTGAAGGCCAGGGCGTCGATCTCCGGCGAGCGGTAGCGGGCCAGGGTGTAGTCCATGTCGAAGCCCACGGCCTTCACCTCGCCGAGCTCGAGGGTGCGCAGCGCGAAGACCTTCAGGGCCGGGGCGAGGCGCTCCTCGTCCTCGCTGTCCCAGGAGCGCGGGACGGGGAGGAGGCTGGGATCCAGGGCGGACATGGGGTGAGTGTAGCGGGTCGGGCCCGTGGCATTCGAGGCCAGCGCCCGCTTCGGCGAAGATGGAGCCGAGGGTGCCATGGACGAGGCGACGAGCAGGGCGGGGCAGGCATCGCGGGTCACGGTTCCGAAGCTGGAACCGGCGCCCGCGACGGTCCTCGATTTCCTGCGTGGCCGCTTCAGCCGCATCCAGGACTGGGAGTCCCGGGTGGAACGCGGCCTCGTGCGGTTCGAAGGCGGCGAGGTCGTATCGGCCGCCACGCCCTGCCGTCCGGGCCTCGTCATCGAGTATTTCCGGGAGGTCGCGGAGGAGGAACGGATTCCCTTCGAGGCCAGGATCCTCCACCAGGACGCCCGCCTGCTGGTGGCGGACAAGCCCGCCTTCCTGCCGGTGGTGCCCGCGGGGGGCTACGTGAAGGAGACCCTGCTCGCGCGCCTGCAGGCGGAGACGGGGATCGAGGACCTCGTGCCCCTGCACCGCCTGGACCGGGAGACCGCGGGGCTGGTGCTGTTCTCCGTGGATCCTTCGACCCGCGCCGCCTATGCCGGACTCTTCTCGGGGGAACGGATCCGGAAGACCTACGAAGCCTTGGCCGTGGCGGCGACGGAACCCGCGCTGCGTGAATGGCGCGTCGAGAACCGCCTGGAGTCCGGCGAGCCCTTCTTCCGCATGGCCATCGTGCCTGGCGCGCCCAATGCCCGCAGCACCATCCGTCTGCTCGCGTGGAAGGATGGGCGGGGGCGTTTCGAGATTAGGCCCGAAACCGGCAAGAAGCACCAGATCCGGCTGCACATGCTGGCCATCGGCTACCCGATATTGAACGACCGCCTCTATCCGGAGCTGCTGCCGGAAGGGCCGCCGGATCATGCGCACCCGCTGCAGCTGCTGGCGAAGCGGCTGGAGTTTGTAGACCCGGTCAGCGGCGAGGCGCGGTGCTTCGAGTCGGAACAGACGCTGAAGGGCTGACCGGGCCTACTCCTCCACGCCGATCCCGTGGGTGATGCTCTGGTGTCCGAAGACGGTCCACGCGATCTGGCGGAAATCCTCCGTGTGCCCCCAGTCCTTCGCGCCGTCCTTCCAGAGCTTGTAGTGGATGAGCTCGTGCTCCAGGATGCGCAGCAGGACGCTTTCCGGGTCGTGGCAGTTGAGGCCGCACACCTGCTGGGGCCAGGGCCAGTCCCGCCGGCGCAGGAGGGGGATGGAGAGGCGGATCTCCGGGTGGTGCCGGCCCCTGGCGTCCCGCTCCACCACAAAGAGCCCCGCGCAGCGCACCATGCGGGACGACCAGAGCACGGGAATGCGCGGCAGCGCCCACCCCGCGGCGCGGACGATGGCGGCGGCGCGGGCGTGGAGAGTGGTCACCAGACTTCCCACCCTTTGATATGGGTCCGTGGTCCAGTGTCTTGGACCGCAATGTCGGTGCCCATCGGGTTAGCGTTTTCCAATGGAGGCGAGAAGGGATTCGACCTGTTTTCTCGACTCGGTATCGAGGTCCCGGAACCAGAAGTGCACTGTATGAAAGGCATCTCCTCCGCCGAGTTCAATTAATCCTTCGGCAGTCCCTGGTCTACCGACTTGGTCCCCATCAATGAGCTCTGCTTGATACCGCCCAAGGCGCAATTTCTTCCGCTTGAGCTCGGCGTGCTTGATCTCAGGGAGCAGAGGAAAGTCTGGGTGTCCCCCAATGTAGAGGCCCAGGACCTGCACAGGCCTTCCTTGTACGGGCCGCGAAACCGAGACGGTGAAGAAGTCCATCCGTGGATCGTTGACCTCAATAGTCCACCCGGGTGGATGTGATAGCTCAATTCCAGCCTTCGACCAAGTCTTCCAATCAACGCCAGGCTTTTCAGGCCCACGGGTGCAGGCCGAGATTGCCACAATGAGCGTGAGGATCAGCGGGATCGGGGTCGCTTGGCGTGTGGATCGGGTCATGTTCGGCTACTCA
>JBGASS010000463.1:0-2171 GCA_044229555.1 Holophagaceae bacterium | reverse complement strand
GGCCTCCCCCAGCTCCCGCTGCCCGCCGCAGCAGTAGTCCAGGCCGTGGGCCTCGAAGATGCGCATGGATGCGGGGAAGGCGGTGGCGATCTCGCCCAGGCGGGTGCGGGTGCTGAATTCCATGGAACCTCCGAGCCGGCGGACCGGTCCATCCAGGCTCGCCTGGCCGGCCCCTGACCGCATTGACATCCGTCAAGTCCCCGGCGGCCAGGGCCGGGTTGGAACCTCCGGCCTCCGGGTTGGATCCTCCGGGCCTCCGGGTTGGATCCTCCGGGCCTCCGGCCCCATGCTGGACGGCGATGCCCGCCTCCGATCTTGAACGCACCCTTTCCCGGTCCACGCTCTTCTCGGGCTGGGACGCGGAGGCGCTCCGGCCCCTCGCCGCCCAGGCTACGTCCCGCCGCATGGGCAAGGGCGAGGCCGTCTGGCGCGAGGGCGAGGCCGCCTCGAACTTCACCCTCATCCGCTCAGGCCTCGTGAAGATCCTCCGGCGCGCCCCCGACGGCACCGAGATCATCGTGGCCCTCTTCGGGCCCCGGGAGAGCATCGGCGATGCGGCCGTCCTCGCGGGCGGGGCCTATCCGGCGGACGCCCTGGTGAGCAGCGACGAGGCGGTGGTGGTGCGCATCCCGGCGCCAGGGGTGCTGGGGGGGCTGCGCGACCACGCGGAGCGGGGCGAGGCGATGATCCGCGCCCTCGCGGCCCACAACCGGGCCCTCCAGGACAAGATCCTCATCGCCGGCTGCGGCACCGTGCCCAAGCGGCTCGCGGCCCTGCTCCTCACCCTGGCGGAGCGCTTTGGCGAGGAGATGCCCGGCGGCGGCGCCTTCCTGCCCATCGCCCTCTCCCGAGGAGAATTGGCCCGCTTCGTCCACGCCACCCTGGAGACCGTCAGCCGGACCATGAGCGCCTGGGCCCGGCAGGGCCTCGTGGAAACCCGGCCCGACGGCTTCCTCCTTCCGGCGGCGGCCAAGCTGCGGCAGATCCTGGAGGGACCCGCGGCCTGATCCGACGATCCGGCGCCTGTGGCGCCATGCCTCGGGCCGGGGCGATTCGCAAGGGTGCGAACCGGCTTCATGGCACCCTGGAACCTGCCAGCGCCACGCCGCACGGAGACTTCGTGCAGGTGGCATGAACCGTGCTCGAACCGGGTCTCCATCCCCGTGCGACCTCGCACGCCCATTCAAGCTCCATCGATCCCGGAGGCATCCATGCCCAGCCTGATCACCCCGCTCCTCGCCCTCTCCCTGGCCGCCCTGCCAGGCGGGGACCCCGTCCAGCAGGCGCGGCCCATCGGGGACCAGATCCTGGACCTCTCGAAGGTGGACCTGAGCAAGGCGAAGTACTTCGCCGTGGACGGCGCCTTCTCCACCATGCCCCAGAACTCCGAAGCCCTCGACATGGCGGATCCCGAGTTCAAGGGCAAGTCCATCAAGTTCACCTACACCATCACCGCGCCCCGGAGGCATGCCTTCCTCATCCGGGTCCCGGCCAATTCACGGCTCAGGGGAGACATCGACAACGCCCGCACCCGGGTGTCGTTCTTCATCGCGGATCCCACCCTTCGCGCCACGGATCCCGGGAGCCGCAACACCATCAAGACCAACAACCGCGCCTACTACCGGAACGGCCGGGCGGAAGCCGTGTCCGTGATCTGCGAGGTGAGCGTGGGTGGCTGGGGCGGGATTGCCGGGGGCGCGGGCGTCGAGGCCTACAACCTGTCCATCCTCCTCGACAAGTGACGGCCTACTGGTAGGGCCCCACGAGGGTCAGGTCCACGGCCTGCAGCCTTCCTTCCCCGGTCGAGAAGATGATGCGGGCCTTGGCCTTGCCCAGGTCGAAGCGGGCCTTGGGCAGCTTGATGAAGAGGTCGGCGCGGGCCTCCTTGCGCGCCGGCAGGGCCAGGGGGTTGCTGGCGCTCACCACCTCCATGCCCTGGGCTTTCAGGTCGTCCGCGACGTCAATGCGCACCTGCAGGTCCCGGGGCGTGAGGTTGGTGAGATCGAAGTGCAGGTGGTTCGTGACGAGGGGCTCGGCGCCGGCGGCGCGGACCTCCTGGTAGGGCGCGCCGCCGGCCCGGAAGGCCACCACGTCCAGGTCCTCGCGCAGGATCAGGAGGGCCGCCAGGGCGCCGGCGACGGCGGCGGTGAGCCCGAGGTAGGCCGCCGGCC
>JBGASS010000462.1:0-2172 GCA_044229555.1 Holophagaceae bacterium | reverse complement strand
AGGATTTGATTTGCTCCACTCCCTCCTGTGATTCAAGGCCCCGATGGGGAAGGTAAATCCCTGCCCATTCATGAGTCCAAAGAATCAGATATCCAGACCCTTCAGCTATGCCCTTCAAAGCGTTCCAATCCACACGAGAGGACACTCCTCCGCCCGTGATCTCGAAACCGCCAGCATCGGCAATAAAAGTCTGAGGAACCTGTTTGGAGGCCTCCTTCCTTGCCCATTTATATGGAATGGTGTCGGCCCCCATCCAGCCACCGGCGAGACCCGCCATGACAAACAACACGGTTCCGCCGATCCAACCCGCTACTCCCACGCCGGAAGGGTTGTTCACATGGGCGAGCCCAATTCCAACCACAGCCAGAACTAAGCATGCAACGGCACTACACACCATGACTTTGCTGCCCAGTCGCTGGGCACGGGCCAGAACCCGAAAATACATGCTCAGGTCTTCCTGGCCCAATGTGTAGGATCCATGAACCTTTTCCAAACCTGCTCCAATGAACGAAGGGCCGCTATCGCGGCCCTTCAGCATACGGAAATCCCTCAGGATGTTCACGGATCGTCGATGAAGAGGGGCAGGTCGTAGGGCCCCCGCTCGAGGATGGGGTGCTCACACTTCGTCGAAGAAAAACGGCTTGAGCACCTGGATGCGGCTCTCCCAGTCCTGGGGATGGATCATGCGCATGGCGGCGGCGAGGGAGCTCAGCAGGCTGTTGCCGTCCTGGGGGGTGAAGCAGAAGCCCACGACGCGGTTCTCGCTGGGCATCGTCATCGTGCTGAGGGGGATGACGGTCTGGTTGAGGATGCGGCCGAAGTGGCCCTGGTCGCGGCCGAAGGAGAAGACCGTGTTGGCGTCCTTCTTCTCGGTGACGGCGATGCGGTCGTTGGCCTTGATGCGGGTCTTGAGGGACTCCAGGGTGGTGGGGCGCTTGAGGCGCAGGTCGAACCAGAGGCTGTGCATGTACTGGGTGTTGAGCTTCACCGCCGAGCTGAAGAGGTTCAGCTCCAGGCCCTTGGTCTGGAAGAGGTGGTAGGCGTCCCGGGCGTGATGGGTGCCGAACTTGCCATCCTTGTGGGAGCCCACCTGGGGGGCCGGGCAGAAGTCCTTCACCTGGCTGATGTCGTTGGCGCGGCGCATGCAGACGAAGGTGCCTTCCACCAGGTTGTCCTCGCCGTCGCTGAGCACGAGGGTCTGGAGCAGGCAGCTCAGGTTGTGGGTGTTGCAGCTGACCACATGGACGTACTTGTCCTCGGGCCTGAGGACCTCGTCGTTGATGCCCCGGGCGTACATCTTGCCGAAGCCGAACTCCGAGCCCTGGGCGATGAAGCCCAGGGTGTTGTGCTCGTAGCGCTTGTAGACCTTCTCCTTCATCTCCAGGCCCTTGGGGGAGCAGTCGATGACCACCGTGGCCTGCTCCAGGGCCTGCTCATGGGTCAGCGTCGGCGCCATGCCCGCGGCCTTGAAGCTCTCCATCTTGTCGGCGTCCACGGCGAGCACGGCGCCGCGGCTCACGAGGGCCTTCACCTTGGGCCGGTCGCTGATGCTGTGCTTGTGGAAGGTCACCGCGTCGATGCCCAGCTCCTTCTGGAAGTGGGTCATGAGGCCGATGAGGGGTTCGCCGATGGTGCCCGTGCCGACGACGTGGATGATCTTCTTGGACATGGAGACTCCCCGAGGACCGGCTTGTTCTGGGACGCCCCGCCGGTCCAAACAGGCCATTTTCGCAAAGGGAGCCGGAGGGCGCGAATGAAAAAAGCGAAGGACGCGGGAGTGACCCGCGCCCTTCGCTTTTGATTCGCGTCCGGAAACCTACCAGCCGCGCATGAGGTTGGCCTTGTAGACCCGCTCCAGGGCCAGGACGAAGGCGCCGGTGCGGTAGGAGCAGTCGTGCTGCTTCACCTTGTCGTGCACGTCGTGGAAAGCCTGGACCATGATCTTCTCCTCCTTCTCGAAGACCTCGTCCTCCTCCCAGAAGAACTGCTGGAGGTTCTGGACCCACTCGAAGTAGCTCACGGTCACACCGCCGGCGTTGGCCAGGATGTCGGGAATGACGGTCACGCCCATGTCCCGGAGGATGTGGTCGGCGCCGGTGGTGGTGGGCGCGTTGGCGCCCTCCACGATGAGCTTGGCCTTCACGTCCTTGGCGTTCTCCTTCGTGATCACGC
>JBGASS010000461.1:0-2173 GCA_044229555.1 Holophagaceae bacterium | reverse complement strand
GCTCGGCCTTGTTGAAGGCGTCGGCCAGCGTCGCCTTCTTGAAGCTGGGGGCGTTGGTCTTGGCGGCGTCGAGGTCGCCGCGCTCCTGGTCGAGGAGGAGCTGCTTCACGGAGAGGCCGATGCGGCGCTCCACGGGATCCAGCTTGACGATCTTCATGGCCAGGTCCTGGCCGGGCTGGAACTCCTTGGTGATGTCCTCCACGCGGTTCTTGGAGATCTCGGAGATGTGCACCAGGCCCTCGATGCCCTCGCCGAGGTCCACGAAGGCGCCGAAGTCCGTCAGGCGCGCGATGTGGCCGTTGACCGTGTCGCCCACGTGGTGGGTCTCGAAGAAGGTCTCCCAGACGTTGGGGCCCATGTGCTTCACGGAGAGGCTCATGCGCTGGGCGAGGGGGTCGAGGTTGAGCACCTTGGCGGTGATCTCGTCGCCCTTCTTGCAGACCTCGCCGGGGTGCTTGATCTTCTTGGTCCAGCTGAAGTCGGAGACGTGGATGAGGCCGTCGATGCCCTCCTCCAGCTCGATGAAGGCGCCGTACTCGGTGACGTTGCGGACGATGCCGGAGACCGTCATGCCGGGGGTGTACTTCTCGGCGATGGCGAGCCAGGGGTTCGGCGTGATCTGCTTCATGCCCAGGCTGATGCGCCGGTTCTCGGGATCCACCTGCAGGATGATCGCCTCGACCTGGTCGCCCAGGTTGACCATGCCCTTGGCGGACTTGACCTTCTTGGTCCAGGACATCTCGGAGACGTGCACCAGGCCTTCCACACCGGGCTCCAGCTCCACGAAGGCGCCGTAGTCCGTGATGGAGACGACCTTGCCCTTGACCGTGGCCTGGAGGGGGAAGCGCTCCTCCACCGTGAGCCAGGGATCGGGGAACTTCTGCTTGTAGCCCAGGGAGACGCGGGCGGTCTCCTTGTCGTACTTGAGGATGGCCACCTCGACCTTGTCGCCCACCTGGAACATCTCGCTGGGGTGGTTGAGCCGGCCCCAGGACATGTCGGTGATGTGCAGCAGGCCGTCCACGCCGCCCAGGTCCACGAAGGCCCCGTACTCGGTGATGTTCTTGACGGCGCCCTCGACCAGCTTGCCTTCCTCGAGGCCCGCGAGGGTCTCTTCCTTCAGGCTGGCGTTGACGGTCTCCAGGAACAGCTTGCGGGAGAGGACGATGTTGCCCCGGCGGCGGTTCACCTTGATGACCTTCATGTCGAAGGACTTGCCGAGGAAGGGATCCAGGTTGCGGACAGGCTTGGTGTCCACCTGGCTGCCGGGCAGGAAGGCGCGGATGCCGATGTCGACGGCCAGGCCGCCCTTCACCTTCTCCAGCACCACGCCGTGGACGGTGAGGTTGGCGCGGAAGGCCTTCTCCACCTCGTCCCAGATCTTCATCTTCTCGGCGCGCTCTCTAGAGATGCGCACGTTGCCGTTGGCGTCCTCGAGGTGCTCGAGGAGCACTTCCACCACGTCGCCCTGGGCCACGCCCACGGTGCCGTCGGGGTTGTTGAACTCGTCGATGTTGACGGTGCCCGAGCCCTTGTAGCCGATGTCGATGATCACGTCCTTGCCGCGGATCTCGACGACCACGCCGCGGACGACCTCCTCCTCCTTCAGGGCCCGGGACTCGCCCTGCAGCGCCGTGAGGAATTCGTTGGAGTCGGGGGTCTCATCCTCGAGCTGGGCGGAGTCCAGCACCATGATGCGGCCCATCTGCTTGGAGCCGTGACCTTTGATTTGAGAGAGAAGCTTGGACATTCAGTCCACCTCGTTGTGTTGCCCCGCGTTCCTGGCAGGGCTGGATTCCCGGCACATGCGTCCGGCAGAACAGCCAGCGTATCGGGGAAATCCCGGAAAAGACAGGACAAATCGCGGGACGCGGGGCGGAGCCCACTTCCGCCCTACCCAGGGTGGCGCCCCTCCCCGCACCATAGGGGAAGCAACCACCCGGTCATGACCCGTTCCACCCTTCCCGCCCCGCTGCGGCGTCCGCTCGCCGTCCTCTTCGCCCTGGCCGCGGTCCTCGCTGCCGCCTGGATCGGATGGCGCCTGAACCACCCGCCCGTCCTCCGCGTCCTCCTGCTGGATGCCGATCTCGCGCCGGACGCGGGGCTGGACGGGCCCCAGGCCGCCGCCCTCGGGGTCCTGGTGAAGGATGCCCTGGAGATCCAGGCGGGCGCC
>JBGASS010000460.1:0-2183 GCA_044229555.1 Holophagaceae bacterium | reverse complement strand
TGGAGACGTACCCGGCGGTGACGGCCCCCTTGAGGAAGCCCGGGAGCCAGGCGGGGGCCTTTTCCAGCCCGAGACCCCGGAAGAAGGCTTCGCCGCCCCGCCGCAGGAGGAAGACCACGAGGTTGGCGGCGGCGTCCAGGAAGAAGTACGCGTAGATCGCCGTGATGAAACGGCGGTGCTTGCGCAGGGGGAAGGGATGGGGGAAGCGCAGGAAGAATTGGATGACGAGGGGGGCCAGGAGGGCCCGCACCGCGAAGCCGGCGGTGAGGATCAGGAAGAGGAGCCAGCCCGGAACGTTCCCCTGGAAGGCCAGGCGGCCCGCGGGCAGGAGGAGGAAGGCCAGGGACAGGTAGTAGAAGAGCCGCGAGATCTTCCGCTGGGGGCTGGAGATCACCACCAGGAGGCCCAGGAGCCAGAAGAGCAGGCCCGTGGCCATCTGCATGAGGCGGCCAAGGTCGAGGGGCTTCACCAGCCGCAAGGGCAGGTAGAGTGTCTGGCCCTCCCGGATCACGGTGTAGACCAGGACCGTTCCCTCGCTGCGGGCATTGATGAAGCTCTGGGCGTCCCGGGTGCCGGCGGGGGTCGGGGGGAATTTGCGGCCCTGGATGGCCGTGAGCACGTCCCCCTCCAGGAGGCCCGCCTCCTCCGCGACGCCCCCCGGCAGGATCTGGCGGATGACGATGCCGTCCTTCTCCAGGAGCCAGCTGCACTGGTCGTCGGAGAAGGCGTAGGGCCACTGGGTGGCGTAGAAGGTTCCCAGGGACAACGCCAGGACCACCAGGCTCGAAAGGAGCAGGCGCCAACGGATGCGTTTGAGTTCGGGGGACAAGGGCTACCCTGGGGAATCGGAGAGGCTGCGGATGGAGGACGGAAGGGATTGGTGGGCGCTGGTGGGGGGCCGGAGCCGCGTGGGCCGGCGCCTCGCCGAGCTTCTGGCGGGCCGCCACAACCTCGTGCTCACGAGCTCCAGGCCCTGGACGGGCGAGGAGGCCTGGCTGGAGCGTCTGTCAACGGGAGTCCGCACGTTCTGCTGGGATGCGGAGACACCGGATTTTGGTTCCACGATGATGGCAGACCTGGCCGCGCTGGAACCGGAAGGGATCCGCCTTTCCGGCGCCGTGCTGGTGGCGGGGGAATTCCCCCGCCAGCCCTTCGGCTCCTGGGAAGCGCAGGCCCTGGACCGCCTCTGGCGCGTCAACCTGGGCTTCCCCATGCTGGCGGCCCAGGCCCTGGCCCCCGGGATGGTGGAAGGCGGCTGCCTGCAGTTCCTCCTGGACGCGGCGATCCACCGGCCCTTCCTTTCGCGGCTGCCCTACACCGCCTCCAAGGCCGCCCTCGCCGCCCTCGTGCCGGGGCTGGCCCGGGCCCTCGCGCCCGGGCTCCGGGTGGTCGGCCACGCGCCGGGCACCCTTCTCCCGGCGGAAGGCGAGGACTCCACCGCCCTGGCCCGGGCCACGCCGCTGGGACGCCTGGGCACCGTGGAGGACCTGGCCCGGGCCGTGGAATTCGCGGCGGCCTCGCCCTACCTCACCGGGGAGATCCTCACCCTGGACGGGGGCTGGCGGCTGCAGTAGGCCGCCCGCCCCGATCCCGGTCCATGGCCCCGGCCGGCGGGAGTGCGCGCCTACTTCAGCTCCAGCACGTCCAGCCGGGAGGGCTGGTCGCCGGTGGCGTAGACGCGGTGGGTGGCCCTCCGGAAGTCCCCGGGCTTCGCCTTGGGGATGTCCGTGAAGACCTGGGGGTTGCGGTCCACCAGCGGGAACCACGAGGACTGCACCTGAACCATGATGCGGTGGCCCTTCTTGAAGGTGTGGAAGACGTCTGGAAGGGTGAAGGCGGTGCGGGTCGGAACGCCCGGCTGGTAGGCCTTGGGCTTGGAGAAGTCGTCACGGAACTTGCCGCTCATGGAGTCGCCCCGCACCAGCATCTGGTAGCCCCCGGCATGCCAGCCCTTGGGGCTGTTCTCCGGGTCCTTGGCGTCGTCGGGATGGACGTCGATGAGCTTCACGATCCAGTCCGCGTCGGTGCCGGTGGTGCTCACGAAGAGCTCGGGCTTCACGGGGCCGGCCAGGGTGAGGTCCTCGGCGAGGGGCTCGGTCTGGAAGACCAGCACGTCGGGCCGGGTGGCGGCGAAGCGCTGGTCCTCGGTCATGTACTCGCGGGTGTAGCCGAAGGTGATCTCC
>JBGASS010000459.1:0-2190 GCA_044229555.1 Holophagaceae bacterium | reverse complement strand
GGTCAGCGGGATCGTGACCAGGGGATTGCCCCGCTTGAGTTCGCTGTGGCCCGCCGAGATCGAGGGCTGGTAGACCAGGTCCTCAAGAGTCTCCGGCTTGGCTTGCGCGGCCTTTTTGGGATCTTGGGTACTCATGTCGCTCCCATGGAAGATCCAGGTGAAAAAAGCTGGAGCCGAAACGGCGCGATGCCGTACCGGCTCCTGGAAAGGATAAAGATCTGGGGCTAGCCCGACGGCTAAGATGACAAGCGGGTCCCCTTCCGTCAAGGAACGAAGATCACCGGAACCCCCCACCACTGCTCATTTTAGAAGAAGTTGCATCGATATGACAGGAAGGCCCCGTCCCATGAGGAAGGGGTGACATCCGGGGCGAAAAATAGGAGGTTTGTCATCGCTGCGTCACAATCCGCCGACTTCCGGTTCCACTCCGAGTCCAACCGGGACGGGCTCCCCGCCCGGGCCGGACGCTTCGCCACCGCCCGCGGGGAGGTGCGGACGCCCGCCTTCATGCCCGTCGGGACCCAAGGGACGGTCAAGGCCGTCTCTCCGGCCCAGCTCCGGGAGATCGCCCCCGAAGTCATCCTGGGCAACACCTACCACCTGGGGTTGCGCCCCGGGGACGCGCTGGTGGCGCGGCTGGGCGGCCTCCACCGCTTCATGGCCTGGGACGGGCCCATCCTGACGGACAGCGGCGGCTTCCAGGTCTTCTCATTGTCATCGCTGCGCAGGATCCATGAGGAAGGCGTGACGTTCGCCAGCCACGTCGACGGCTCGCCCCAGTTCCTGAGCCCCGAGCGCAGCATGGAGATCCAGCGCAACCTCGGCTCGGACATCGTCATGGCCCTGGACGAGTGCCCCCCGGGCCAGCTGGACCGGACCAAGCTCGAGGCCTCCATGGCCCGGACGACCCGCTGGCTGGCGCGCTGCCGCGGCTCGGAGCTGGACCCCCACCAGGGCCTCTTCGCCATCAACCAGGGCGGCACCCACCTGGACCTCCGGCGGGACCACCTCCACCAGATCCTGGACCTGGACGCGAAGGCGCCTTTCCAGGGCTTCGCCGTGGGCGGCCTCAGCGTCGGGGAGCCCAAGGAGGCCATGAACGCCACCCTGGCGGAATTCGTGCGGGAATTGCCGGCGGACCGCCCCCGCTACCTCATGGGGGTGGGCACGCCCGAAGACCTCCTCTTCGGCATGGAGCAGGGGGTGGACCTCTTCGATTGCGTGCTGCCCACCCGGGAGGCCCGCCACGGCCGCCTGCTGACCTCGCGGGGCAAGCTCAACATCAAGAACGCCCGCCACCGGGAATCGGACCGGCCCGCGGACCCGGACTGCGCCTGCTACACCTGCCGCACCTTCTCCCGGGCCTACCTGCACCACCTCTTCCGGGCCGGGGAGCTCCTGGGATCCACGCTCAACTCCATCCACAACCTGAGCTACACTGTCCAATTGACCCGCGCGGGGCGCCAGGCCTTGCTGGAAGGGCGGTTTCCGGACTTCGCCCGCCATACGCGGGAACTCTGGAACACCGAGGAGCCCTGAATGTTCTTTGCCCTGCTGCAGCAAGCCCCCGCCCAGCCCGCCTGGATGTCCCTCCTGCCCATCGCCGGCATGGGCCTCCTCTTCTACTTCCTGATCCTGCGGCCCCAGGGCAAGCAGCGGAAGGAGATGGAGGCCCGCCTCTCCAAGCTCAAGAGCGGCGACGAGGTGGTGCTCAGCTCCGGCCTCTTCGCCACCATCGACCGGGTGGACGAGAAGGACGGCAAGATCCTCTACCTCAAGCTGGGCAACAACATCGTCAAGGCCCGGCGCCAGGCCGTGGTCGCCCTCGCCGCCGAGCCGGATTCCGCGAACTGAGCCGGGGCCGGCCCGACGCTTGAAGCCCGAAGCCTGAAGCCCGATCCCCGAAGCCCCCGAAAGGAGCGCCCGTGACCAAGCGGACCCTCTGGCGATTGACCCTGACCCTGCTGATCTGCGGGGCCTGCGCCTACTTCTTCATTCCCCTCTCCAAGGTGCGCCTGGGCCTCGACCTGCGGGGCGGCGTGCACTTCGAGCTGGAGATCCAGCAGCAGGAGGCCCTGGACGCGGATCTCAAGGACGCCGCGAGCCGGATCTCGGACCGCCTGAGGGAGAAGGGCTTCAAGGAGGCCGCCGCCGTCGTCGAAGGCCAGCAGGTGAAGGTCACCGGCCTGC
>JBGASS010000005.1:0-18705 GCA_044229555.1 Holophagaceae bacterium | reverse complement strand
CGCCCTTGAAGCGGATGGCCTCCAGGTCCGCGTCCCGGTCCCGGAGCTGGCGGTAGTAGGAGCTGGGCCGGTCCAGCTCGTCCACATCCTTTCGACCCAGGATCCACGATTCCCGCACCGGCGCCAGTCCCCGGGTCACGTCCAGGACCACGCTGGGGTCCGTGTAGGGGCCCGAGGTGTCGTAGATCCGCACGGAACCGTTGGGCTCCAGGGCGCCGTCGAAGCCCCGGGTGGGCTGCAGCGCCACTTCCCGCAGGGGCACCCGCACCCCGGGCTGGGCGCCGTCCACGAAGACCTTGGTGGAGGCAGGGAAGGGCCGCAGGCATTCCGCGAGGGCGCCGGGGTGCACCGGAGCGGCCTCGGCGGCGGGGACTTCAGGGGACGGCTGGGCGGTCATGGCGGCTCCGGGGAGCTGAAAGTTTAGCGCGGCCGGGGCACTGGCCCGGGGCCGGTTCCCGCGGGGACGCCTTGGCAGGGCCCGGTCCCACGGCCTTGCGGCCCGTCCGGAGACCCTCCGGCCGCGCCGCGAGGGCTGCTAGGCTCGAATCTGGTGTCTCCGGAGTTCCCATGAAACCCCTGCGCATCCTTCTGCTGAGCGCCGTTTGCGCGGACCTGGCCTTCGGCTTCCAGGTCCAGGGGATCGGGGAAGATCCGGTGATGAAGGCGCGGGCCCAGCGGGCCGCCGCCCAGGGCATCTCGGAGGCGGACCTGCCGCCGGTGCCCCGGGGCATCGCCGAGCCACCCCCCCTGCCGTCCCCGGAAATCCATCCCCGGGACACCCGGGGCTACAAGGCCGCCCGGCGCAGCCGCAAGGGCCGCAAGGGCAAGGCCACCGTGAAGCGGGGCAAGGGGGCCCCGAAGGGCCAGAAGGCCGCGCCGAAGAAGCGCCGCCGCTGACCATGGCCCCGGCGCGACCCTCCTCGGCGCCTCCGCGGCGGCTGGGCGTCCTCACCTCCGGCGGCGACGCGCCGGGGATGAATGCCGCCATCCGCGCCGTGGTGCGCCAGGCCGGGGCCCTGGGCATCGAGGTGCGCGGCGTCCACAAGGGCTTCCAGGGCCTGGTGGACCGGGACTGGCCGCCCCTGGCCAGCCGGCAATGCGCCAACATCCTCCAGCGGGGAGGCACCATCCTCCACACCGCCCGCTGCGAAGCCTTCCTGGACGCCGGCGTCCGGGCCAAGGCCGCCGCGGACCTCCGGGCCGAAGGCATCGAGGCCCTCGTGATCATCGGCGGCGACGGCTCCTTCACCGGGGCGGACCTGCTGAACCGGGAGCACGGCGTGCCCTGCGCCGGCATCCCCGGCACCATCGACAACGACCTGCCGGGCACGGACCGCACCCTGGGCTTCGACACGGCCCTGAACACCGCCGTGGAGGCCATCGACCGCATCCGCGACACGGCCTCCTCCCACGAGCGGCTCTTCCTGGTGGAGGTCATGGGTCGGCGCAGCGGCATGCTGGCGGTGCACACCGCCATCGCCTGCGGCGCCGAGGCCGTCCTCTACCCGGAAAGCGCCGAGGACACCTACGCCTCTCTGGTGGGCCAGCTCCGGGAGAACTGGGAGCGGGGCAAGCGCAGCTCCATCGTGGTGGTGGCGGAGGGGGACCAGGAGGGCGGAGCCCTGAAGGTGGGGGACCGCCTGCGGCGGGAGTTCGGCCTCGACCTGCGGGTGGTGGTGCTGGGCCACATCCAGCGGGGGGGCAGTCCCACCGCCATGGACCGCATCTGGGGCAGCCGTTGGGGGGTGGAGGCCGTGAAGCGCCTGGCGGGGGGCGAGACCGCCTTCTACCTGGGGGTGGACTCGGGCCAGCTGGTGGTCCGGCCCCTGGCCGCCATCCACAACCCGCGCCCGGACCCGCCCCGGGAGCTGAGCGAGCTGGTGGCGGTGCTGGCGCGATGAACCCTCTCTGTTCCGCCGAAGGTGGCCGATGACCCTTCCCAAGCTCGCCGTCGTGATGGCCGGAGGCCGGGGCACCCGCTTCTGGCCGCGCTCCCGGGCCGCGCTGCCCAAGCAGTTCCTGGCCATCACCGGCAAGGAGACGTTGCTGGAGCAGACGGTCCGCCGCCTGGAGGGCGCCTTCGCCCCCGAGCACATCTTCATCCTCACCACCGAGGACCTGGCGGACGAGGCCCGCCGCCAGCTGCCCGAGCTGCCGGCCGGCAACATCCTGCTGGAGCCCGAGGGCCGCAACACGGCGCCCTGCCTGGCCCTGTGCCTGGTGGAGCTGGAGCGCCGGGTGGGCGCGGGGGTGATGGCGGTCCTCAGCGCCGACCACTGGATCGGGGACCGGGAAGCCTTCCTCGGCGACCTCGACGCCGCCCTGGACCATGCCGCCGCCACCGGCGACCTCGTGGTCTTCGGCATTCCGCCCACCAGCCCGGAGACCGGCTACGGCTACATCGAATCGGCCGGCGAGGGTCCCATCCGCAAGGTGGCCGCCTTCCGGGAGAAGCCGCCCTTCGAGGTGGCGGTGGAATACCTGCAGAGCGGCCGCCACACCTGGAACGCCGGCATGTTCGTCTGGACCCTGAAGGATTTCCGCGCCGGCCTCGAGGCCCACGCGCCGGGGATGCTGGCGCCCCTGGACGCGTGGAAGGGCGAACCTGAAGGCCTGGCCGCCGCCTATGCCCAGCTGCCGAAGCTGCCCATCGACATCGCCCTCATGGAAAAGGCCGGCAACGTGAGCGTCGTGCCCGCGCGCTTCCGCTGGTCCGACGTGGGCTCCTGGCCCGCGGCCCTGGCCTTCCAGGAGGCGGACGGGAACGGCAACGTGGTGCAGGGGGATGGGATCCTCGTGGACACCAAGGACTGCGCCTTCTTCGGCGGGAAGCGCCTCATCGCCGCGGCGGGGGTCGAAGGCCTCATCGTCGTGGACGCCGACGACGCCCTCCTCATCACCCATCGGAACAAGGCCCAAGGGGTCAAGGACATCGTGGAAAGGCTGCGGGCCGCAGGAAGGAGGGAACTGCTGTGAGCGGAACCACCGCGCTGGAGATCGTGGATTCGGCCGTGAAGATCGGCCTGGGGGCCCTCATCAGCGGGGTCTTCACGTGGCAGGTCGCGAAGAACAACCTGGCGGCCCAGGAGGCCCGGGACCGCCGTGCCCAGGGGGCGGCGGACTTCGAGAAGGTGGTCGCGGCGGTGGAGGCGGTCCAGAACGCCGCGGTGCGCTACGTGGACGCCCTGGGGGACTGGGTGGTGAACCGGGGTACGGTGGCGGAGCCCCAGGTGGAGCCGGGGCTGAAGCAGGCCAAGCGGGGGATGGAAGGGGCGCTGCTGGGCCTGATGTCCGCCTTCACCCGGCTCACCCTGCTGGGGGAGCCGGACTGCGCCAACGCCCTGAACGACTACCGGGAGGCGGCGGACGTCTTCTTCCGGGAGGCCTGGAACCGCAAGGACGAGATCACGGATCCGGAGCTGGCCACCGCCAGCGAGGCCCTGCTGGAGCCCATGGAAAGCCTGCTGGACTGCCTCGGCGAGGCCTACCGCTCCCACGTGGTTTGAGGTTCGGGAGTGCGCTAGGCTCCTTCCTGATGGAACGACCTCAAACCCTCCGCGTCGAGAAGCCCTGGGGCTTCTTCAAGCAGTACGCCTTCAACGAGCGCTGCACGGTGAAGGTCCTGGCCTGCGAGGCGGGCCAGCGCCTCAGCCTGCAGCGCCACGCCCACCGGGACGAGCTCTGGGTGGCCCTGGACGAGGGCGTCGTGGTGGATCTGGACGGGCAGGAACTGCGGCCCGGGGTCATGGAGGAGCTCTGGCTGCCCAAGGGGTGCAGCCATCGCCTGCGCTGCGACGAGGCCAACGGCCACGCCGTGCGGGTCCTGGAGATCAGCTTCGGCACCTTCGACGAGGACGATATCGAGCGGCTGGCGGACGACTACGGCCGTGCGTAGCGCGGCGACCTTCCTCATCGCGGCGCCCCTCCTCGCCCAATCCGGCGAGCAGCTCCTGGCGAACGTGGACAAGCTCCGCCACCCCTGGCCGGCCTTCGCCGTGGACGTGGAGATCGCCGCCGGCAGCCGCAGCCTGCGCTGGAAGGTGCGGGCCCGGGAGAACGGCGACGCGCGGGTGGACGGCGTTTCGGAAAAGGAGAAGGGCCGTGCCGTGCTCGTGCTGGGGGACGCCATGTGGCTGCTCCTGCCCAACGCGAAGCGCCCCGTGCAGGTGAGCCCCGCCCAGCGCCTTCTGGGCCCCGCGGCCGGCGGCGACATCGCCCGCACCCGCTTCGCCGAGGACTACGCCGTGAAGACCCTCGGAGTCGGCAGCCTCGAGGGCCAGGCCGTGTGGCTCCTGGACCTGGAGGCGAAACGCAAGTCCCTCACCCACCGCAGCGCCCGCCTCGCCGTGGCCAAGGCCGACGGGAGGCCCCTCCAGGCGGACTTCTTCCTGGCATCGGGAAAGCCCGCCCGCACGGTGAAGTTCGCGGCCCCGGGAACGGCCTCCGGCAAGCGGGTCCTCACCGTCATGACGGTCTTCGAACCCAACGGCGGCAGCGCGGAGATCCGCTTCAGCGCCTGGGCTCCGGGCGGCGTGGATCCGGCCCTGTTCCAGCTGCCAAAGTGATCCCGGTCTCCTCCATGGCCGCGGAGGCGGGAAGGGACTAGACTAGTCGTGAGGTGCCCTTCGGGGCTTCCCGCCACTCTCAGTCCCATCACTTGCAACCAGCTCCCACTGTGGAGTTCCCGCTTACCCTCCCCACCAACGTTCCCCTCCAAACTTCCCACACGAAACGCCCCTGCCTCGGGGGCGTTTCACTTTGTGGCCATGCCACAAAGTGAAACCCGAGGCAGGGGCTACGCCCTCCCGCCTATCGGACGCTGAGCGTCCTCCCAATCGCGCTGCGCGCTCTTGGAGGCGGGGCCCTTCTCGGGGGCGTTTCACTGTTTGGGCTTCGGTCTGAGAGCCTTGCTGGATGGCTATGATGGAAGGTTCCGGAGATGGCCATGCACGACGAAAACCATGAGCTCAGCGACTACCTCAACGGCGAGCGCATCGCGCCCAGCGGCATCCGCAAGGGGATCTCGGCGGCGGACCTCATCGACGAGGCCTTCCTGGCTTACAACGGGGGCGCTCGGCGGCGCTGGCGCGGCTGCTGGTGCGGAAGGTCCTCAAGCCCGACGTGACGCTGGGGTGACGCTGACCGGCGCCCTGACGCCCGCCGGTTTGGGGCGCAGCTGCCTCATTCCGCTCATCGAGGCCGGCGTCATCGACTGGATGATCAGCACCGGCGCGAACCTCTACCACGACACCCACTTCGCCCTGGACCTGAAGCTCCACCGGGGCAATCCGTACACCTCCGACATCCTCCTTCGGGACGAGGGCGTGGTGCGCATCTACGACATCCTCTTCGACTACACGGTGCTGCTGGACACGGACGCTTTCTACCGGGAGCTCATCAAGGCACCGGACTTCCAGCGGGCCATGAGCACGGCGGAGTTCCACACCATGGTGGGCCAGGCCCTGCACGAGCGGGAGCAGGCCCTGGGCCTCGGCACGGTTTCTGTCCTCTCCGCGGCCTACCAGGCCGGCGTGCCCATCTACACGTCCAGCCCCGGCGACAGCAGCATCGGCATGAACGTGGCGGCCGTCGCCCTGGAGGGCAACAAGCTGGTCTACGACGTGAACGCCGACGTGAACGAGACCGCCAGCCTGGTCCTCGACGCCAAGCTGAAGGGCGGCAAGAGCGCCGTGTGGATCCTCGGCGGCGGCAGCCCGAAGAACTTCATCCTCCAGACCGAACCCCAGATCCAGGAGGTGCTCGGCATCGATGAGCGGGGCCACGACTACTTCCTGCAGATCACCGACGCGCGCCCCGACACCGGCGGCCTCAGCGGCGCGACGCCCGGCGAAGCCGTGAGCTGGGGCAAGATCGACCCCGACCAGCTCCCCGACGCCGTGGTCTGCTACGCCGATTCCACCATCGCGCTGCCCCTGCTGACGGCCTACGTGCTGGACCGCATGGAGCCGCGGCCCCTCAAGCGTTTGGCGGACCGCCGCGAGGCGATGATGCAGCAGCTCCGCGACCAGTACGCCACCCGCGGACGGCTCAGCGGCGCGCCGACCACGGCGCGTGACGTCGCGAAGCGCGGTGTGACGGTGGGGATGCCGGAGAAGGGGGAAGGGAAGGGGAGCTGGCCTTGCGGGACGCAGAAACCGTGATGGGCTAGCAAGACATGATCTCCCTCGTGCTTTCCTCAATCGCAGCCATCTCTTCAACGCCACCGCTCACTATTCCCAGCGTTGTAGGCACGGTTTGGCACTACAAGGCGGTTGTGGAATGGACAGTCCCGGGTTCCAGCAAAGTGAGAACAGCGAGCTTGAGCTGGCGTACAACTGTCGTTGCATCACGGAAAAAGGGCCCCACCACGATTGTCGTGGTGAGCGGATTTCCGTCCGATCTCTGTTGGTATCAACCAGGTATCAAACCCAAACTGAGCACCTTGGTCTTCAGGCATGACGGTCTTTGGATTGAGAGACAGCCTGCAACTCAGGACGCGAAAAAAATGGTCGAAGCAGTGCTTGGCGATGATGCACTCGGCGACCATTACCTTTCTGCCTCACCTGACATCGGTGACCAGTTTGTCTGGCCAGATGGCGTTCCCGACAGTCCATATCGTCGGTCGATCGAGGCGACCGCTGAATTTCAGGGTAAAAAGGGCTGGCAGGTGGTTCTCAGGACCGGGCCCGACGACGAAACCCTCGGGTTTGTTCCAGGGGTGGGTGTGACCTTTTTCCAGTACAACCATCACGGCACCGTTGCTTCCGTTCGGGCTCACCTTCTGTCTGTCGTGGTCCCGCGTAGATGAACCGCCAATCCTGGCAAACCACTTTCTGGTCAATCCGCACATCGCGAAGCTTGGCCGGGTAACCTCCATCGATGGGCGCCCGCACCCAATTCCTCACCGAACCCCTCGCGGCCTTCATCAGCTGCCAGCCGCTGTTCTTCGTCGCTTCGGCGCCGCTCTCCGCCGACGGCCACGTGAACCTCATTCCCAAGGGCCTGGCCTGCTTCCGTGCCCTCTCGCCGACGCCGGTGGCGAACCTAGCCCCATGGAACGGGTGCAGCCATCCAGGGTTTGCAGGTAGTCGCTTATAAGCTACCATGTATCCATGCCCGAGGTCCGCAAGACCCCTGAGTTCCAGAAATGGCTGGATGGTCTGACAGACCCGCGGGCCTACGCCCGCATTGAAATCCGCATCTTCCGCCTGGCCCTCGGGCTTCCCGGTGACGTGAAGGCCGTGGGCAAGAGCGTCTCGGAGATGCGCATCGATTACGGCCCGGGGTATCGGATCTACTTCTGCCGGAAGGGCGCGTCCCTGGTCGTCCTCCTGGCCGGGGGCGACAAGAGCACGAGCACCCAGGAGAAGGACATCCGGATCGCCCAACAACTCGCCAGCATCCTCTGAGGAGGACTCCATGGAATCCACCAAGCGACGCACGCCCCGAGCTTCCAGTGCACGAACCCGCGCAGCCGAGTCCGTGTCCACTCCCTACGAGGCCGCCGCGAACCTGACGAGCGACGCGCGCATGGCCGCCCTTCTCGAGGCCGCCCTCGAGGACGGGAATCCCCAGGTCGTTGCCGCGGCCCTGGGCACGATTGCCAAGGCCAAGGGCATGGCGAAGATCGCCGAGGACACGGGCCTGAACCCGAAATCCCTCTACCGTGCGCTCTCCGGCGAAGGCAACCCCGAGCTGGACACCTTCCTCAAGGTCGTCCGCGCACTGGGCCTGCAACTGCACGCCACGGCCATCTGACACGTCCCATGGGCGCCCGCGCTTCCCAACTCTCTGACTCCCTCACGGCCTTCATCGCGAAGCAGAAGGTCTTCTTCGTCGCCTCGGCGCCCCTCTCCCCCGACGGCCACGTGAACCTCAGTCCCAAGGGCCTGGACAGCCTCCGCGTCCTCTCGCCCACCCGGGTCGCCTACTTGGACCTCACGGGCAGCGGCAACGAGACCTCGGCCCACGTGCTGGAGAACGGGCGCGTCACGCTCATGTTCTGCGCCTTCGAGGAGCCGCCGCTGATCCTGCGGATCTACGGCACGGGGCGCACGGTGCTGCCTTCGGATCCGGGCTGGGCGGAACTTTCGTCGCGCTTCGAGGTACTCGCCGGCACGCGGCAAATCCTCGACATCGCCATCCTCGAAGTCCAGACCTCCTGTGGCCACGGCGTGCCCCTCATGGCCTTCCACGCTCACCGGGAGCGCATCCCCGCCTGGGCCGCGGAGAAGGGCGAGGCGGCCATGGAGGCCTACCGCCAGGCCAAGAACCGCGTGAGCCTTGACGGGCTGCCCACGTCCCTGGGCTGAAATCCGCGCTTCAGATCAGGGGGCGGGCCTGCCGTAGGTCAGCCGCCGCCAGACCGTTTCGGCGGGGCCCATGGCATGCCCCGACAACCACCACTTCGAGAGCGGGATCTGCAGCAGCCACAGGCCCAGGGCCATCAAGAAGCCCTGGACCGCGGTCGTCCTTCCGTAGAGCCCCAGGCCGAAGAAGTAGAAGACCAGGGTGAAGAGCACCGAGTGCGTCAGGTAGTTGGTGAGGGCCATGCGCCCATTCCAGGCCAGGGGCCTCACCAGTCCGGCAGCGCCGCTCTGCAGCAGCTTCACCAGACCCGCCACGTAGGCCAGCATGAGGGCCGGCGCGGACACGTAGTAGGCCGCCATCCCGGCCATGGACAGCGGGTTGCCGGGACCCGGCATGCCCTTCGAGGAGCACCACAGGTTGAAGGCGTTGCCCGGCAGGCCCAGGGCCAGGCCCCAGCCCAGGATCTTGGAAACGAGACCCCGGTGCGCCTCCGGGTCCTTCAGGAGCCCCTTCCGCGAGGTCCAGGCCCCCAACAGGAACATGGCGAAGATCTGGGGGGCGACCATCAGAGTCATGGCGTAGTTGCCGGCCAGCTCCCTCGCCCGCAGGCGGAACAGCTCGCCGTAGGGGCCGTAGCCGTAGACCCGGAGGCTGCGGGTGATGGCCTCCGCGGCCTCCACCTCCTGCTTCTTCGCCGCCGCCGCCATCTGGGCCGCGGCCTCGGGGATGCCCTGGCCCACTTTCATGAGGGCGAAGACCACCAGGCCCGCCAGCGTGGGAAGGACGAGGAGACAGAGGCTCCACACCAGCAGCGTCTTCGGCTTGCGCTTGCGGAAGGCCAGCAGCAGGAAGCCCAGCAGGGCATAGATGAAGAGGATGTCGCCCATCCAGACGAGCAGGCCGTGGGCGAGGCCGATCACCAGCAGCCAGGCCAGGCGACGCCGGTAGATCCGCGGCGCCGGCTCGCCCCGCGCCTCCAGCCGGTCCACCTGCTCGGCGAAGCCCATGCCGAACAGGAAGGAGAACAGACAGTAGAACTTGCCCTGCCAGAAGAGGAGCAGGAAGGCCATGAACCCGGGATGCGCGGCCTCGGGCCAGGGCCTCAGCATCGACTGCTGGTAGGGCGCAGCGAAGAAGAGCATGTTCACCGCGAAGACGCCCAGGAGGGCGAAGCCCCGCAGCACGTCCATGGCGGGTACGCGCTCCTGGGGCTGGACGGGCAGGGAAGTCATGGGAACCTCGGAGTGTCGCCCAGGCTAGGCGCAAAGGAACCAGGAGATGAAGGGGAAACCGGCGAGAGGCGGGGAAGGGGGGCCCACCGGCCGCTTCGCGCCCTCGCCCACCGGCGTCCTGCACCTGGGCAACCTGCGGACGGCCCTGGCCTCCTGGCTTTCGGCGAAGGCGCGGGGAGGCCGCTGGATCGTGCGCATGGAGGACGTGGACGGCCCCCGCTGCCGGCGGGACCTCGGCGAGCAGCAGCTGAGGGACCTGGCAGCCCTCGGACTGGAATCCGACGAACCCGTGCTGTGGCAGTCCGATCGTGGCGCGGCCTACCGGGCGGCCCTGGAGGCGCTCCATGCCGCGGACCGGATCTATCCCTGCGCCTGCACGCGGAAGGATCTCCAGCTCCTGGCTTCGGCCCCCCATGGCGACGAGGGCCTGCGCCCCTACCCGGGGCGTTGCCGGGACCATCCCTGGGAGGGTTTCGACCGGGCCCTGCGCTTCCGCCTGCCCGCCGGTCCCGTGGGTTGGCAGGACCTCCTGCTCGGCCCCCGGCGCGATGATCCGGAAGCCCTCACCGGCGACCCGCTGCTCTTCCGCCGGGACGGCTGCTTCGCCTACCACCTGGCGGTGGTGGTGGACGACGGGGCCCAGGGCATCACGGAAATCGTCCGGGGCTCGGACCTGCGGGGCGTCACCGCCACCCAGCTCCGCCTCCAGGAGGCCCTCGGCCTGCCGCGCCCCGCCTACGCCCACCTGGGCCTGGTCACCGCGCCGGACGGTTCGAGGCTGGGAAAGCGGGGCGGGGCCGTCGGCCTCCACGAGCTGGAGGCAAAGGGCCTCGGCGTCCCGGAGGTCCTGGGCTGGCTGGGCTTCTCCCTGGGCTGCCTGGACCGGCCGGAGGCCTGCGCGGCGGCCGACCTTGTCCGGGGCTTCGCCTGGATGCTCGTGCCGCCGGGGGAAGTCCAAGTGCCCGCGGACTGGGCGTGAAAAAGCCCCGCCAAGGCGGGGCTTTCCGGGTCGGACGGGCCGCCCTTAGGCCAGCGCGTTCACCTTCATCGTCAGCCGGCTCTTGTAGCGGTCGGCGGCGTTCTTGTGGAGGATGCCCTTCTTCGCGGCCTTGTCCACCACGCCCATGATGCCGGGCAGCGCGCCGGCGGCCTCGGTCTTGCTGCCGCCGTGGACCACCACCAGGAACTTCTTGAGGGCGGTCTTGAGGGTGGAGCGGTTGGAGCGGTTGCGCAGACGAGCTTCCTCGTCCCGGCGGGCCTTCTTGGCGGCGGACTTGTGATTGGCCATCGTTGATTCTCCGGCGGCCGGGCAAGCCGGACGCGAAGGAAAATCCTACCGCAAAGGCCTCAAAGATCAAGGGGAAAAAGCAGCCATTCCCGCCCCTTTCGGGGCTTCCCATGGCCCCTTCGGACGTGGACACTGGAAGAGGCCTCGGTCCCCGGTGATCTGGATTCTAGGGGACGGGCGGCATGGAACGCATTCGGGAAGCCTTTGAAAGAGCCTTGGCGGCGGCGTTGCCGGGCCAGGACGTCGCCCTGGAGCGCCCCAAGAGCGGCGAGATGGGCGACTTGGCCTTCCCCTGCTTCCGGGTGGCCAAGGCCTTTGGCAAGAACCCCGCCGCCCTGGCCCAGGAGTTGGCCGGTGTCGTGAGGGTGGACGGCGGCGAACTGGTGGCGGCGGGCCCCTACCTGAACCTCAAGCTGCGTCCCGAAGTCCGGGCCCGGGAGCTCCTGGGCGCCCTGCTCTCCGACCGACCCTACGGCGCCGGCGCGCCCGCCCCAGGAGAGAAGGCCAAGAAGGTCATCGTCGAGTACAGCTCCCCCAACATCGCCAAGCTCTTCACCATCGGCCACCTGCGCTCCACGATGATCGGCCATGGCCTCGTGCAGGCCCACCGCTACCTGGGCTACGAGGTCGTCCGCCTCAACCACCTCGGGGACTGGGGCACCCAGTTCGGCACCCTCCTGGCGGCCTACAAGCGCTGGGCGGAGGCTACGAATCCCGGGCTGACCGAAGACTTCGACTGGGCCGCGGAGATCCCCGAAAAGCGCCGCAGCCCCCTGTTCCGCCTCTTCCAGCTCTACGTGCGCTTCCACGACGACGAGCGCGAGAACCCCGACATGCGGGACGAGGCCCGGGACTGGTTCCGCCGCCTGGAGGCCGGCGATGCCGAGGCGCGCCGCCTCTGGACCTGGTTCCGGGAGATCTCCCTGGTGGAATTCCAGCGCATCTACGACCGCCTCGGCGTGGGCTTCGACACCCTGGAACAGGGCGAGGCCTTCTACGAAGCCATGCTCGGGGACGTCCTGAAGCGCCTCGAAGCGGCGGGCCTCATGGTCGAGGGCGAGGGCGGCGCGAAGATCGTGGACCTGAGCGACGCCGGCATCGAGACGCCCATGATCGTGCAGAAGGGCGACGGGGCCAGCATCTACGCCACCCGGGACCTGGCCCAGGTGACCTACCGCAAGGAGGCCTACGCCTTCGACCGCTGCGTCTACGTCATCGGCGGCGAACAGACGCTGCACATGCAGCAGATCTTCGCGACGATGGAAAAACTGGACCCCTGGTTCAAGGGCCGCCTCGTGCACACGCCCTTCGGCCTCATCCGCCTCCCCGAAGGCAAGATGAGCACCCGGAAGGGCAATGTGATCTTCCTGGAGGACGTGCTGGACGAGGCCCGGGAGCGGGTGACCGCGGTCATCGAGGCGAAGAACCCGAATCTGCCGGACAAGGAGGCCGTGGCGGAGATGCTGGGCCTCGGCGCGGTGCTCTTCTTCAACGCCATGAACGACCGCATCAAGCCCATCACCTTCGAGTGGGACCGGGTCATCGCCCTGGACGGCGACACCGGGCCTTACGTGCAATACGCCCACGCCCGCATCTGTTCCGTGCTGCGCAAGGCCGGGCCCACCGGCGGAGCCGGCGGCACCGACTGGATGAACGCGGGGCGGCCCGGCGTCCACCATGGCCAGGACACGGCCGTGGTGCCCTACGGGGCCTGCGGCATCCCGGCGGACCTCAAGGGCCTGGAGGCCCCCGAGGCCCAGGCCCTGCTCTTCGAGCTGGCGGGCCTGCCCTCCGCCATCCGCGTGGTCCAGGAGCAGCTCATGGGCACCGCCCTGGCGCGCCAGCTCCTGGCCATCGCCCGGGCCTTCTCCGGCTTCTACACCAACTGCCCGGTGCTCTGGGAGGAGAACAGCCCCGAAGTCCGGGAGGCCCGCCTCGCCCTGTGCGTGGCCACCGCCAGGGCCCTGCGCCAGGGCCTGTTCCTGATCGGCATCGAAGCCCCGGAGGAAATGTGACCCCGTCCATCACCAAGGATCTCGGACCCATCCAGGCGAAGTTCATCTTCGTCACCGGCGGCGTGCTTTCGTCCCTGGGCAAGGGCATCGCCGCCGCCTCCCTGGGGGCGCTGCTGGAGGCGCGGGGGCTGAAGGTCACGCTGATGAAGATGGACCCCTACCTCAACGTGGATCCGGGCACCATGTCGCCCTTCCAGCACGGGGAGGTCTTCGTGACCGACGACGGCGCCGAGACGGACCTGGACCTGGGCCACTACGAGCGCTTCACCTCCGTGCCCACCACGCGGAACCACACCATCACGACCGGCAAGATCTACAACACCGTGATCCAGAAGGAGCGCCGGGGCGACTACCTGGGCAAGACCGTGCAGGTCATCCCCCACATCACCGACGAGATCAAGTCCACCATGCGCAAGGTGGCCAAGGACGTGGACGTGGTGATCGTCGAGATCGGCGGCACCGTGGGCGACATCGAGAGCCAGCCCTTCCTGGAGGCCATCCGCCAGTGGAAGCTCGAAGCCGGCCTGGACGAGCGCATGCGGGCCAACGCCATCAACATGCACCTCACCTACGTACCCTACATCCGCGCCGCCGGCGAGCTGAAATCCAAGCCCACCCAGCACAGCGTGAAGGAGCTGCGGGCGCTCGGCATCCAGCCCGACGTGCTGGTCTGCCGGGCCGAGCAGGACATCCCGCGGGAGCTGAAGGACAAGATCGCGCTGTTCTGCTCCGTGACCCAGGACGCGGTCTTCAGCGCCAAGGACGCCCGCACCATCTACGAGGTGCCCCTGAACCTCCACGCCGAGGGCCTGGACGCCAAGGTGGCGGCCCTCCTGGGCCTGGAGGAGGCCGCGCCGAACCTCCAGCCCTGGACGGACCTGATGCACCGCATCCGCAACCCGAAGGGCGCCGTGCGCATCGCGGTGGTGGGCAAGTACGTGGAGTTCAAGGAGAGCTACAAGAGCCTCACCGAATCCCTGCACCACGCGGGCTACGGCCTGGGGCTGCAGGTGGACCTGCAGTGGGTGGAGGCCGAGCAGCTGGAGAACGCCGAGCCTTCCGACGTCCTCAAGGACTGCCAGGGCATCCTCGTGCCCGGAGGCTTCGGCATCCGCGGCACCCGCGGCATGATCGAGGCCATCCGCTACGCCCGGGAGGCGAGGATCCCCTTTTTCGGCATCTGCCTGGGCATGCAGATGGCGTCCATCGAGTTCGCCCGCAACGCCTGCGGCATGGAAGGTGCGGACAGCACGGAATTCGAGGACACCCCCCGGCACAAGATCATCTTCAAGCTCCGGGAGCTGGTGGATGTGGAGGAGCTGGGCGGGACCATGCGCCTGGGCGCCTACGCCTGCAACCTGCGGGAGGGCAGCTTCGCCGCCAAGGCCTACGGATCCCTCGAGATCAGCGAGCGCCACCGGCACCGCTACGAGTTCAACCAGTCCGAGTTCCGCGCGCCCCTGGAAGCCAAGGGCCTCGCCTTCACCGGCCTCAGCCCCGACGGCACCTTCGTGGAGATCGTGGAACTGCCCGACCATCCCTACTTCCTCGCCTGCCAGTTCCACCCCGAGTTCAAGTCCAAGCCCCTGGCGCCCCATCCGCTGTTCACGGCCTTCGTAAAGGCCAGCGCGGGGGTGGAGGGATGATTCGACCCGCCGGGTTCGGGCTCGGGCTGGCACTGGTCCCCAGCGTTGCGGCAGCCCAGACCACCGAATTCCAAGTCCTTGCCCTCAGTCAGAAAGCCAATGCCGAGGGGCGGCTTCCGGCGACGACCTACAAGCCCGCGGCCTTCCTGTTTATCCGGGATTTCGGGCCGGGGCTACGGGGCGGAGCCCTGCAGTGGGCGTTCGGTGCCGTAGCGGGAGCTTCCCAGCGGGCCCATTACGAAGATTCCCCGGTTCCGCCCCCTAGCTACGGCGGCTCCTCGCGGACCTACTCCCCCGGCGGCGCCGTCGTCGCGGGGCTCCGCTACCGGACGACGGGGGCTGTCCAGTTCAGGACCGGCCTGGATTTCCGTTTCAATTCGGAAAGCGATGGCGGAAGCTCGGGGGACACGGCCAGTCAGACCTNTGTTCACGGCCTTCGTGAAGGCCAGCGCCGGGCAGGGCAACTGACCCTGCGCGCCGTCCCGGCCCCCGCCAACCTTCCTCCGGATCCAATGAGGGAATGAGATGACCGCCCGACTCGACAAGCTCTGCATCGACACCATCCGCGTCCTGGCCATGGACGGCGTGCAGGCGGCCAACAGCGGCCACCCGGGCACGCCCATGGCCCTGGCGCCGGCGGCCTACACCCTCTGGACCAAGGTGCTGAAGCACAACCCGAAGAATCCCGCGTGGTGGGACCGGGACCGCTTCGTGCTTTCTTGCGGCCACGCGTCCATGCTCATCTATTCCCTGCTGCACCTCACGGGCTACGACCTCTCCCTGGACGAGCTGAAGAACTTCCGCCAGTGGGGCTCCAAGACCGCCGGCCATCCCGAGCACGGCCACTGCCCGGGCGTGGAGACGACGACGGGGCCGCTCGGCCAGGGCATCGGCAACGCCGTGGGCATGGCCATCGCAGAGCGCTATCTGGCCGCGAAGTTCAACCGTCCCGGCCACGCGATCGTGGACCACCGCACCTTCGTCTTCGCGTCGGACGGCGACCTCATGGAAGGCGTGGCCCAGGAGGCGGCCTCCCTGGCGGGGCATCTCGCGCTCGGCAAGCTCGTCGTCCTCTGGGACAACAACAAGATCACCATCGAGGGCAGCACGGACCTGGCCTTCACCGAGGACGTGGGGAAGGTCTTCGAGGCCAAGGGCTGGCGCGTCCTGAAGGTCGAGGACGGCGAGGACCTCGCCGCCCTCCAGGCCGCCTTCCAGAATTCCGGCCGTGGCGCCGGGAAGCCCACCCTCCTCGACTGCCGCACCATCATCGGCTTCCCCGCCCCCACCAAGCAGAACACCCACCACGCCCACGGCGCGCCCCTGGGCAAGGACGAGGTGGCGGCGACGAAGAGGATCCTGGGCTGGGACCCGGACTCCAGTTTCCACATCCCCGCCGAGGCCCTCGAGCACTGGCGCCTGGCCCTGGATCTGGGCGCCGATCGGGAGGCCGAGTGGAAGGTCCGCTTCGAGACCTACCGGACGGCCCATCCGGAACTGGCGGCGGAGCTGGAGCGCTGGATGGCCGGGGAGCTGGGCGGCTTCGAGGCGGCGCTGCCCGTCTTCACCGCCAGCGACAAGCTGGCCACGCGGGAGGCCAGCGGCAAGGTGCTGAACGCCCTCGCGTCGGCCGTCCCCAACCTCCTGGGCGGCAGCGCGGACCTGGCGGGCTCCAACAATTCGGACATCAAGGGCGCCGGGGACTTCTCCGCCCTGGAGACCGGCCGCAACTTCCACTTCGGCGTGCGCGAGCATGGCATGGGCGCCATCCTCAACGGCATGGCCCTACACGGCGGCCTGCGGCCCTACGGCGCCACCTTCCTCCAGTTCGCCGACTACATGCGCGGTTCCATCCGCCTGGCGGCCCTGATGCAGCTGCCGGTCATCTACATCTTCACCCACGACAGCATCGGCCTGGGCGAGGACGGCCCCACCCACCAGCCCGTGGAGCACCTGGCCGCCCTGCGGGCCATCCCGAACCTGGACGTGCTCCGCCCCTGCGACGCCGCCGAGACCGCCGAGGCCTGGCGCGCGGCCCTGCAGCGCAAGGACGGACCCACGGCCCTCATCCTGTCGCGGCAGAAGCTGCCCACCGTCAGCGAAGGGAAGGCCGCGGGCCTGCGGCAAGGCGCCTACGTCCTTTCGGAGGCCGCGGACGCGAAGGCGCAATTCGTGGCGACGGGGAGCGAGGTGTCCCTCGCGCTGGATGCGGCCAAGGCCCTGGGGGCCGAGGGCCTGCCGGTCCGCGTGGTGTCCATGCCCAGCTGGGCGCGCTTCGCCGCCCTGCCGGATCCGGAGCGGAACGCGGTGCTCCTCCCGGGCCTGAACACCCTTTCCATCGAAGCCGCCAGCACCTTCGGCTGGTCGGCCTGGGCGGACGCCTCCGTGGGCCTCGACACCTTCGGTGCCTCGGCGCCGGCGGAGGTGCTCTTCGAGAAGTTCGGATTCACGGTGGCGAATGTGGCGGCCCGGGCCAAGGAACTGCTTAAGCTCTAGGGCGTGGCCCTCCGCTCCTTCACCACCCTCGACCAGCTCCGCTCCGCGCCCTTCGATCTGCCCTCCACCCTCGCGGCGGCCGCGGAGGATCTGGCGGCGCGGGGCGACGCCTGGTCCGCCCACCACTTCCGGCAGGGCGGCCGGGAGACCTGGACCCTGGTCCGGGTGGACGAGAAGGCGGCGGTGCAGTGGCGGGACGGCGAACGCCACGCGGGCGCCTGGGTCGAGGAAAGGCAGGCGGTGAAGCTGGAGGAGCGCCGGGCCTTCGGGCTCTACAACCTGGAGGGGCGGCGCGTTCCCCAGGATCCCTACGACGACGAGGAGGAAGCCGGCGGCTACGATGCCCCGGCCTTCGGCAAGCCCGGAGGCCCGGCGACGCGCTAGGCTCTTCAGCCCGCGGCGAGCGGGTGCTGCTCCCGCAGCGCGTGGAGGATGGTGATGACTTCGCCGTCCTCGGGCCGCTCGTCGGGCCGCTTGGCGCAGAGGCGCTCCACCAGCCGGATGAGGCGCGGGGGGACGTCCGGGCGCAGGGGGTGGAGGTCCGGGAGGGGCGCGCTGCGGTGCTGGTCCAGGACGTGGAAGGCGGTATCGCCGCGGAAGGGCACGGCGCCGGTGAGCATCTCGAAGAGGATCACCCCCAGGGCGTAGCGGTCCGCGGGCGGGCCCACCTTGGGGCTGACGATGGCTTCCGGCGCGCTGTAGTTGGGGGTGCCGATGAAGACCGTGGTGCTGGTCATGGTGGAATCGATGACCCGGGCGATGCCGAAGTCCATCACCTGGGCGCCCAGCTCCCCCAGCATCACGTTGGCGGGCTTCAGGTCCCGGTGCACCACGCCCTTGTTGTGGGCGTGGGCGATGGCCTCGGCGATGTCCGCGGCGATGTGCACCAGCTCCGGGAGGCCGATGGTCTCGTGCCGGGCGCGGAAGGCGTCCAGGTGGGATTCCAGGGTGGTGCCCCGCACCAGGGTCATGGCGATCCAGGCGTCGCCCTCCGTGGGCCCCGGATCCAGGATGCGGACGATGCGAGGGTGGTCCAGCACGGCCCCCAGCTCGGCCTCCCGGCGGAAGCGCGCCAGGAAGTCGGGGTCGATGACGATGTGGGGGTGGGGGATCTTGACCGCCACCTCCGTACCGTCCGTCTCGTGCACCGCCAGGTAGGTCGTGGCGCAGCCGCCCCGGCCCAGCACCTGGGTGATGACGTAGGGCCCGACCTTGCGGGTGGTGGCCTGTTCCGCCCGGGCGGCCAGCACGGTCTCGTCGGCGCCGCCGGCCTGGCTGGAGGACGCGCCCCGGGTGTTGGCGCCCAGGTCCACGCCGTAGGGGTTGGAGGCGGCGCGGCCGGCGGGGGTGGCGGGCCGCCGGGGTCGGCGCTTTCGTCCGACCAGAATGCCGATGCCGGCGGCGGCAAGGACCCCAGCACCGCCGAGAATCCAGGCCCACGTGGGGATCCACCGGCCGTGAAGATCATCCGGGTTAATGGAATTGACGGAGAAGCTCTTGGTTGCATCCGGGTTCGAGGATGTGTGTAGGGGTGTGGGTTTTGGCGTGGAGCCATCGATAGGGTTCGTGTTCCCCGCGCTGCTGCCTTTTCCGGGCTCTTCCACCTTGGTAGGTGCCGAGGGTGCCTTCACCTCCCCGGTCTTCGGCAGCAGGCGGGGGTCCCCCGAGGGCCGGTCGTTGCCGGGGAAGGCCTGGGGGGAGGCGCTTCCGGGGAAGGG
>JBGASS010000458.1:0-2162 GCA_044229555.1 Holophagaceae bacterium | reverse complement strand
GCTTGCCGGCGTGGGCCCACACCACCTGATCCACCACTTCGAAATGGCTGACCCGCCGGAGCTCCAGCAGCAGCTTGCCCTCGCCGGCCCGCACCGGGAAGCGCAGGGGCTGGGCCGGCGCGCCATAGGCCGCCGGGGGCTGGGGGTGGGCCGGGAGGGCGGCCCGGAGCTCGCGGACGGAGCGGCGGGGCACCTGGTTGCTGACGAGGCGGGCCAGGGTCTTGCGAAGGCGGTCGGCGGTGACGGGCTTCAGGAGGTAGTCCACGGCGGCGTGCTCGAAGGCGGCCAGGGCGTACTCCGAGCGCGCGGTCACGAAGATCACCGGCGGCGGCGGGTCGGGCAGCTCCCCGAGCACCTCCAGCCCCGACAGGCCGGGCATCTGGATGTCCAGGAAGAGGGCGTCGGCCTCATGGCCCTGGAGATGGCTCAGCAGGCTCTTCCCGTCCTCGAAGGCGTCCACCGCCCAGCCCGCCTCGCCCAGCAGGGTCCGGAGCCGGTGGAGGGCGACGGGTTCGTCATCAGCGATCGCGGCACGGAGCGTCATAGGGTTTCCTCTGGCATGGTAAGCCAGGGCCTTCGCCGCCTCCAAACCCCATCTCCGAATCCATGGTGCGTCCGCTCCTTCGATTCATGCTCCTCAGCGCGGTCCTGGCGGGCTGCGGGCCCTTGCGCGCCCAGGGGCCCGGAGCCCTGGCGGTGCAGAGCTACGGTCCGGAGGAGGGGCTGGGCAACCCCAACGTGGAAGCCATCGCCGAGGATCCGGCGGGGTTCCTGTGGTTCGCCACCGAGGGCGGCCTCTACCGCTTCGAGGGCAGGCGTTTCCGGCGCTTCGGGCCCGGGGAGGGCCTGGAAGCGCCGCGGGTCCGGGCCCTGGCCAGCGACGGTTCGGGCCTCTTCGCCGGCACCGCCGGCGGGCTCTTCCGGTACGAGGGGGGCGAATTCAGCCCCGTGAAGGGGCTTGGAAAGCCGGTGTTCTCCCTGTGCGCGGGGCCGGGCGGGCTGCTCTGGGCCGGGGCCGGGGACGGACTCTACGTGGTCCAGCCCGGGCATCTGCCCCAGCGCCTGCCGGAGTGGACCGGGCGGGGGCCCGCCCTGCTCTCCCGGGCGGCGGGCGGGGGCGTCTGGACGGTGGATGGCGAGGGCGGCGTCCGCAGACTCGCGTGGCGGGACGGGCGGCTGGAGGGCACGCCCCTGCCCAGGCCCGTGGGCCTGGCCGCCGGGGAGCTCATCGAAAGCCTGCAGGAGGATTCCGCAGGACGCCTGCTCCTCCGGACCCGGGCCTCCCTGTGGCGGCGGAACGGCGACGGGGCCTGGGAGGACCTCTCCCAGCGGGTGCCCGTGAACGCCGCCGGGGCCGGCCCCATGCACCTGGACGGCGCCGGCCGGCTCTGGGTGCCCACGCCCACCGGCCCGGTGGTCCTGCAGGGCGACCGCATCACGGCCCCGCGGCTGGACCTCGGCCCCTCCGTGCCGCCCTGCCGCCTGGTCTTCGTCGATCGGGAGGGGACGCTGTGGCTGGCGGGCGAGGGGCTGCACCGCGTCCTCGGGCGGGGCCAATGGCAGGCCTACCGGCGGGGCGAGGGGCTACCCGCCACGTCGGCGCGGGCCCTGCTCCGGGATTCCTCAGGCCGCCTCTACGCCGGCACGGACCGGGGGGTGGCGCTGGCCTCCTCCTTCGGCTGGTCCGCCCAGAAGGGCACCGAAGGGCTGCGGGTGCTCGCCCTGGCCCAGGGCCAGCGGAGCCGCATCTTCGCCGCGGGGCTGCCGCCCCGGGAGATCGCGGTGCTGGAGAGCGGGCGCCCGGGGCTCGCCGTCTGGCCGGTGAAGGGCCTGCCGCCCGGCGTGCGGTCCATCCAGGCCCTGCTCGAGGAAGGGGACGGCCTGCTGTGGCTTGGGACCGAGGGCGGCGGCCTCCTCCTCGGCCGGCGTTCCCCGGCGGGCCTCGACCTCCAGCCCGTGGCCCTGCCGGAAGGTCCGGACGGGGAATCTATCGCGGCCCTGGTCCGGGATCGCCGGGGCCGCCTCTGGGCCGCCGGCGGCGCCGGGCTGCTCTGCCTCGAGGGGGGCGTCTGGCGCCGCTTCGGAACCCAGAATGGCCTGCCCGCCCACGCGCCCCGCTGCCTGGCCATCGGCGCGGAAGACGACGTCTGGGCGGGCTTCGA
>JBGASS010000457.1:0-2202 GCA_044229555.1 Holophagaceae bacterium | reverse complement strand
ATCCTGAGGCCCTCGCCCCGGGCGATGCCGAAATCCATGAGCTTCAGGCGCCCTTCCGCGCTCACGAGGAAGTTCTCGGGCTTGATGTCCCGGTGGACGATCCCCGCCCTGTGCACGGTCTCCAGGGCCTCCATGGCCTGGAGCAGCAGGCCCAGGGCGCGGGGGTAGGCTTCGGGCTGGGTGAAGGCCTTGGTGCGGATGAGTTCCGAGAGGCTGTCCCCGTCCACGAGTTCCATGGCCAGGAAGGGACCGACGCCGGGCTCCTCCCCCACGTCGAAGATGGTGATGAGGTTGGGGTGGCTCAGGCGCGCGCTGATCTCGGCCTCCCGGCGGAACCGCGCGAGGACTTCCGCCTTTTCCACGCCGCCGCGCACCACCTTGATGGCGAGGGAGCGCTTCAGGAGCGGGTCGTCCGCCAGGTAGACCATGCCCATGCCGCCCTCGCCGAGGGCGCCGAGCACGCGATACCGGCCGATGGTGGTGGGATCCAGGGTCATGGGTTCCCGCCATTCTGACATTGCCGGGGGCCCCCGGTACTCCGCCGCGCCGGAAGCGGCTAACCTTGCCTCTCTCCCCCCTGGATTCCTGACGATGGAAACGCCCGCCGGCCCCACCCGCAGCCCCCAGGTCCCCCTCCTCGTGGTGGACGACGAGCCCCTGCTCCGGAACGTGGTCTGCACGCTGCTGGGGCGCGAGGGCTACGTCTGCGGCCAGGCCGGCAGCGTCCAGGAGGCCCTCGCCCTCCTGGAGAAGGAACCCTATTCCCTGGTGCTCTGCGACCTCGAGATGCCCGGGGAGCGGGGCATCGACCTCGTGAAGGCCCTGCAGCCCCGCATGCCCGGGATCGCCGTGGTCATGGTGAGCGGTCGGAACGACATGTCGGTGATCACCGACTGCCTGGAGCACGGCGCCTACGGCTACGTCTTCAAGCCCTTCCAGGTCCGCGAGATCCTCGTGCAGATCCGCGGGGCCCTGCGCCGCCAGCGCCTGGAGAAGGACGCCAAGGACCGGGAAGGCGAGCTCTACCGCCGGGTGCTGGAGCAGACCCTCGTGATTAGGGAAAGCCGGGAGGAGGTGGCCCTGCGCCTCGTGTCCGCCGCGGGCTTCCGGGACCAGGAGACGGGCATGCACGTCAAGCGCATCGGCCTCTACGCCGCGGAGATGGCCCAGCTGCTGCAGAAGCCCGGTGAGTGGGTGGAGCACATCCGCCTCGCGGCGCCCATGCACGACATCGGCAAGATCGGCGTCCCCGACGCGGTGCTCCAGAAACGCGGACCCCTGGACGAGGACGAGTGGACGGTGATGCGGCGGCACACCCTCATCGGCGCCGCCATGCTCAAGGACTCCAAGGTCCCCTTCATGCAGATGGCGGCGCGCATCGCGGCCTGCCACCACGAGAAGTGGGACGGGAGCGGTTATCCGCGGCGCACCGCCGGCGATGCGATCCCCCTCGAGGCCCGCATCACCGCCATCGCCGACGTCTTCGACGCCCTCTCCAACGCCCGCCACTACAAGCCCGCCTGGGAGGAGGCGAGCGTGGTCGCCGAGCTCCGGGCCTGCCGGGGGCGGCATTTCGATCCGGCCCTCCTGGACCTGTTCATCGAAAACCTCGCGGTCTTCAAGGCCATTCTCAAGGGCAACCCGGACGTCGAGCAGCACCTCGATCTCGAGGCCCCCGAACCGGCCTGAGGCCCGGGGAACCGGCACCGCGCCCGCGCGGCTCCGCCGGGGCGCAGGGGAAAAGGCTGCGGCCGAAGGTGCCGTCCACGGTCTAGTCTGGAGCCATGGTGAAGGCCGGCTTCGACCAACCGAGATCCGTCCAGGTGCGGCGGCTGGGGCGCGTGTTCTACACCGCCGGCCTGCGGATGCAGAAGGCCCTGTCCCGGTGGGTCGCGGAACCGGGCCGGCCGGACCAGCTGCTGCTCCTCGAACACAATCCCGTCTTCACCCTGGGCCGCAACGCTTCGGAATCGGACATCCACGTGAGCCCGGCGTTCTGCGCGGAGGAAGGCGTCGAGATCGCCGCCACGGACCGGGGCGGCGAGGTCACCTACCACGGCCCGGGCCAGATCGTCGCCTACCCCGTCTGCAACCTGCGGGGCGGCCGCGAGGATCTGGGCCGGCTGGTGCGCGGCCTGGAGGAGGCCATGATCCGCACCGCCGCGCAGTTCGGTGTCGCGGCGGAACGCCTGAAGGGCGCGC
>JBGASS010000456.1:0-2207 GCA_044229555.1 Holophagaceae bacterium | reverse complement strand
CGGTGTTCCCAGGCGGGCTTCTCCTTCGCCGAGATGGTCGTCACCCTCGCCATCGCGGGCTCCATGGCCGCGGGGGTCAGCACCTTGAACCTCGAGGGCAGCAGCCTCCAGGCCGCCCGCACCGAGCTGCGCGCCACCCTCGACCAGGCCTTCCACCTGGCCCGCCACCGCGGCACCAGCGTGAAGGTGATGGTCCGGGGCGAGGGTCCCGCGGCCGCCGCCCAGGACGTGCTGCCCCTGCTGCTGCCCCGGCGGATCAAGTGGGGCACACTGCCCGGCGTCCCCCTGCCCAAGGGCATGGACAATCCCATCGTGGCGGACCGCAAGGGCGAAGCCCACGCCGCCATCACCATCACCCCGCGCCACACGGCCACCGCCACCACCTGGTTCCTCAACGACGGCCGCGAGGTCCTCTGCATGCGCCTCTCCGGCCAGGGCCAGATGACCCTCCTGCGCTGGAAGCGGAGCGCGAAGGCGTGGGTGCGCGCATGAGCTTCCGCACCGACGCCCGGGCCATGGCCCTCGAAGTGAAGCAGACCCTGGATGTGGCCTTCCGCCTCGCCGCCCGCACCAACGGCTTCGTGGTGGTGGAGCCCGAGCCGCGCCGCGGCCGGGGGCGCCTCGCGCCCGCCCTGCCCAAGTCCCTCGCCTGGGGCAAGCCCGCCCGGGTGCCCCTGCCGCCCCGGACCCTCGACGCCCGCTGGGCCGAGGCGCCGAAGAGCTTCACCCTCACGCCCTGGCACACCGCCACCGAGGGCATGTGGTTCCTCAACGACGGCCGCCGCGCCCTCTGCGTGAAGCTCTCCGCCAAGGGGGACGTGAAGGTCCTGCGCTTCCGGCCCCTGCTCCGCCGCTGGACGGAGGTCTGAGATGCGGATCCTCGATCTCTCCCCGGAGCAGCGTCCCCGGGAGCGGCTCCTGGCGGGCCAGGGGGAAGGCCTCAGCGAGGCCGAACTCCTCGCCCTGCTCTGGGGCACGGGGCAGCGGGGCCGCAGCGCCGTGGAACTCGCCCAGGACCTGCTCACCCGCACCGGGGGCCTGCCGGGCCTCCTCCCCATGGGCCTGCACGAGTGGATGGACCAGGAGGGCGTGGGCCCCGCCAAGGCCTGCCAGCTCTGGGCCGCCCAGGAGCTCTGCCGCCGCGCCCACCGGGGCGGATCCCGCCTGCGCATCAACAGCCCCCGGGCCGCCGGCGCCTACCTGCTGCCCCTCTGCCGGGGCTGGAGCGAGGAGCGCTTCGGCCTCCTCGCCCTGAACGCCAAGGGCGACCTGCTGGCCGAACGCATCCTCAGCCAGGGCACCGCCACCGCGACCCTCATCAGCCCGCGGGAATTCTTCCGGGAGGCCCTGCGCTTCGGCGCGTCGTCGGCCCTGGCCTTCCACAACCACCCCAGCGGGGACCCGGCGCCTTCCAAGGAGGACGTCCAGCTCACCCACCGCCTCCGGGCCGCCGGCGAAAGCCTGGGCGTCCCCCTCGCCGACCACCTCGTCATCGGATCGGAAACCTTCCACAGCTTCCGCGCGGCGGAAGGCTGGGACCACGCGTAGGCCGCGGCGCCGCACACGCGGCCGCAGCCGACCGCCCCCACGTTCACTGGCCGCGCTGCAGCGGCCGCCAGGAGCCCCCATGTACCGCGATCCCAAGGATCTGAAAGTCTTCGCCGTGGCCGACGGCCTCGCCTTCGACCTGCACCAGGCGGTGCAGCACCTCGAGCCGCGCCCCCACGGCAGCCTGCTGGATCTGCTGCAGCGCGCCGCCCTGGCGCCGGTGCTGCACATCCTGGAGGCCTGCCGCCAGCCGAAGGACGAGGCCTTCTCCCTCGGCCTGCGCGCCGCCCAGCGCTCCGCCGAGGAGACGCGCTACCTGGTGGACCTGGGCCACCGGGTGGGCCTGCTGCCGGAGGACCAGGCCCATGCCCTGGAAGGACAGGCCCTGCACCTGGTGAAGTCCCTCGCCTGGCTGCTCCGGTTCCAGAAGGAGCGGGAGCTGCGGAAGGCGGAGGCCGCCGAAGCGGAAGCCCAGGGTTGAGGCCCCGGGCTTCAGTTGGCGGTGGGAGCGAGATTCGAACTCGCGGACGGTTGCCCGTCGTCGGTTTTCAAGACCGGTGCCTTAAACCGCTCGGCCATCCCACCCTGATTCCATCATCGTCCGCACCCATGCCGCACCGCAAGAAGCCTTGCCGGTGAAGGCCTCGCGCGATATGGTG
>JBGASS010000455.1:0-2220 GCA_044229555.1 Holophagaceae bacterium | reverse complement strand
CCACCCCCACGCTGTTGCGGACCCAAGGCTCGCCGCTGCCCACCCATACGGTCTTGGGGTTGGTGGGATCCACCCGCACGGCGCCGATGCTCATGGCGTGCTTGTCGAAGACCGGCTTCCAGGTGGTGCCTCCGTTGGGGGACTTCCATACGCCGCCGCTGGCGGAGCCGACGTAGAGGGTGAGCCGGCCCTGGTCCATGTGGCCGTCGATGGCGGCGATGCGCCCTGACATGATCGCGGGCCCGATGCTGCGGGCCTGGAGGCCCGAAAGGGCGTCGGCGTCGAGCTTCACGACCTCCTGCGGGGCCTGCGCCACGAGGGCCGCGGCCGCGCCCAGGAGAAGGGAAGGAAGGAGAGGGATCCCTCGCATGGCGGACCTCAGCCCTTCTTTTCCGCGGGCCTGCCCTCGCCCTTGGGAGCCTCGGACTTGGGGGCGGCGGGCTTGGCCTCCTCGGCCTTCGGCGCCGGCGGGGCCTTGAAGCGCGCCTCGTCGATGGCGGCGTCCAGCTCGATCTTGTCCATCTGGATCTTCTGGCGCTGGGGCTGGCCCACGGCGCCCTGCTCGATGGAATGGGGGAAGAGCAGGCCGCCCACTTCCTTGTAGTCGCCGTAGACCGTGTCGATCTCGACCTCCTGGCCCCGCACCTTCCGCTTGCTGGTCTCCTTCACCTTCAGGAAGGAATCGGCGTCGAAGTACATGACGGAGGAATTGCCGTTCTTCAGGGCCACCCGCAACTTGTGGGCCGGAGCGCCCTCCACCGACTCGGTGCCCATGTACTCCACCTTGTGGCCCTTGGCGGCGTAGTCCACCAGCGGGCCGTCCATGTCCGCCTGCACCTCCGCATCCTTCACCTCGTCGGCGGTCATGGGCTCCGCCGCCTTGCCGCCGCCGTAGCCGGCGAAGGGGTTCACCCGCCAGCCGCCCTTGCCGTCGAAGGCGGTGGTCTGGGTCTGGCCCTGCAGGCTCACGTCCACGCGGAAGGAGGCGGGCCGCTTATGCTCGGCGACGAGGGTGATCTCCATGGGCGCCCCCACGAGCTTGCCCGTCATGCGCATGGACTTCAGGGCCTTGTGCTTGGCCAGTCCACCTTCGGCTTCGAGGTGCTTCGCGATGAGCTGGTCGGCCGTGAGGGCGGGGGCCTGGGCGACCAGGACGGGGGCGGCGGCGAGGAGGGCGAGGAGGAGAGGACGCATGGGAACTCCGGAAGGGTCCTGACGCCGGCGCGGACAGGAGGGTTGGAACGGTTCCGCAAGCCTACCTCAACCCGCGAGGGTTAACGCCGATCCTCCTCCGGCCTCCGGCCAGGGGCGCGTCCGCCCGGCCGAACGGGAGGCCGGCGGGGCCCTGGGAGGCGCGCGCGGAAGGGCTAGACTCGTCCCATGGCCGCCGCCCCTTCGTCGATCCTGCTCCTCCACGGCCTGGGCGGTCGCGGGGAGGGCTCGGTGAAGCTCCTTGCCCAGACCCTGCGCGCGACCGGGTGGAGGGAGAGCATCATCCTGCGCCCCACCCTCCGGGCGGTGCACGAGGTCCTGCCGGACCGGCCCGCGGAGCAGCGTTTCCGCGAAGCCCTGGAGGAGATGGAGGCGGGCCTGGAAGGCGGCGTGCCGGCCCTCACCGTCGGCTTCAGCTACGGCGGCCTGCTGGCGGCCTTCGCGCCCTCGGCCCGGCGGCTGGCGGTGTGCAGCCCCTGGCATCGCCTGCCGGAGGAGGCCCTGGCCCGGATCGCCGCCCGCCCCGGGCTGGCGGTGCTGCAAGGGGGCCTGGATACGGTCGTGCCCGCGGAGCTGAGCCTGGCGGCGCTGCCCGGCGGGATTCCCGCCCAGGTGGACACCGAGGGGTCCCACGGGTTCGATGCGTGGATGGAACGGATCGCGGCCTGGGTCCAGGCCAGCTGGGAGGACTGAAGCCCCCTCCCTCGGGCGAAGAACCTCGTCGTCCTGGAGTCTCTCCGCCCTCCCCCCTAGCCGCGGCGGATCGAGGTGTAGCTGCGTCCGCGGGGAGGCGCCGGCTTCCGCGCGGGCTTCGGCTTCCCGCCCCGGAGGGCCAGCCGCAGCCGCTCGATCTGGGCCGGCGTGGCGCGATGCTCGGTCCAGGCCCGGAGCGGCTCCAGCAGGGACGGGTCGGTCGCGGCCAGCTTCTCGAGCCGCCGGAAGAGGCGCAGCTTCTGGAGTTCGCGGTCCGTGGCGGAACCCTGGATGAGGGCTTCGATCTCGCCGGAG
>JBGASS010000454.1:0-2227 GCA_044229555.1 Holophagaceae bacterium | reverse complement strand
GCATCCTCCTGGGGTTTTGGGGAGAGCTTCTACCTCCATGCAGCCTTGGACGGGTTCAACGTCGATGGTTCCTTCTCCTACACGCAGGAGATCCAGACCCATGATGCGTCCACCGCCGCCTTCGACTGGAGGCCGGGGCACGAGGCCGTGATCAGGCCCGAGGACCAGGAACTTGCCTACAAGCGCCTCTACCGGTTCCTGTGGGAAACCTGGGTGCCCAGCGACTTCTACTGGAAGGCCCGGCAATTGGGGCCGGATGCTTGGGAGTACTGGGAAGAGATCTCCCCGACAGGCCGCTGGCATCTGGCCCGGAATCGGGGCACCCAAACCCTCCTCATCAAGGACCTCACCACGTCGACGTCGAAAACGTCGGTTTCGCTTCCGGACCCATTGGAGGATTCGACGGCGCTCAAGACTGCCTTCTCGCCGAAGGAGGATGAGGTCTGGCTGGGTTGGAAGGATCAGGTCTGGGTCTGGCCCTGGGCCGCAGGGAAGGACCTCCGGCCTGTGGGCGCCTTGAAGGCCGAGGGGTTCAAGGCCCAGGCCCTCTGCGCCTCCAGGGAGGGTTCCAGGGCCTGGGTGGCCTTCAGCCGGCAGGAAGGTATGACCCAGGGCCTCATCCTCCTCGGCCGGACGCGGCTGATGGAATTCCCATCCCGCCGGGAGCTCGTCCCGCCCCTGGGCCAGTGGCGGAAGGTGGATCTCGTGCTCAGTCGGGACCAGAAGCTCTTGGCAGTGCGCTACGGGGCCGCCACGATCCGAGCCTACGATGTGGCCACGGGGCGGATGACCCGCCTGCTGACGGGCCACATGCCTCCCAGCGCACTGCTGGCCTTCGGTAGCTCCCCACAGCACCTGCTCGCCGCGAGGCCGGCAGGGCAGGCCTGGGTGTGGTATCGCCAGGGGCCGGTCATGCGCATTCCGGGCAATATCAGCGCGGACTTCCTGGATGTGCCCCCGGCCGTATCCCTGGCGGCGAGCTCCCGGAGCCTGGCCTGGTCCCGGGACGATCGCCTGCTGGCGGTCGGGGGCAGCGAGGGAGAGATCCGGATGTTTGAGGCGGCCACTGCCCTTTTGGAACCCTCGTGGGGAGATCGGGCCAAGGTGTTCCGAAAGGATGAGCTCCTTCCAGGTCTGGGCCTGCCGCACGAGCCCAAGCGGGTGCTCAAGGCCTCAGATGTCTCCGTGCGAGGGCTCCAGTTCTGTCGGGACCAGCTCTTCGCGTTGCATGGGGACGGCCTGCTGCGCGTCTGGAATGTCCAGCAAGGCAAGGCGGTGGATGCGTGGCAGGCCCACCCTGTGCGCGCCAGTGCTCTCGCCGTGGCTCCTGAACAAGGGTGGCTGGCCACGGGAGGCCACGACGGCGTGGGGCTCTGGAACCTCAAGGGCATCCAGAAACGATCGTTCGATATCGATGGCCACTGGGTTGCCGGCCTCGCCTTCTCGCCGGATGGAACCCGCCTCGCAGTGGCCTCCCTGGAGGGCGCTGTGCGGGTGTTCGAGCTTGCGTCGGGCCGACTCGTCTGGTCCGCTTCGGCGCACGAGGGCTGGGCTTCCGCAGTCGCCTATTCGCCGGACGGTTCGAAGCTGGCCAGCGGTGGCGAGGACGGCCGGGTGCATTTCTGGGCCCCCGGGGACGGGAAGCGCCTGGCGTCCGGGAAGGTCCACGGGCACGCCCTGGCCTGGAGCCGGGATGGCCAATGGCTCGCCTGTAATGGTCTCGACAGGGTTCGAGTGGTCACTGCAGACCTGAAGTACGAGGACAAGGCATCCAACCGCCTCTTCCTGGACTGGGCCGACGAATTCACCTGATCAGGCTCAGCCACCATGACGGTGTGGCGCTTAGCTTGTGCAATACCCCTTCGGCCTCGGCAGCCTTCTCGATGCGTTGCGAAGTTAGACCTTTCTCCCTTCCACGAGGCCCAGGGGCAGCCAGCCCGGCAACGTGGCGCTCAGGGTCGCTTCGAGGCCAACGGTACCCACCAGCTCCACCAGCTCACCGCTACGGAACCGCCGTTGGATCGGGAAGCCAGCCAGCCCGAGGGCGCGCGAGACGCAGCGCGCGGCGAAGGTCTCTCCATGGCAGAAGGTGGGCGCGAGGAGCAGCCCTCCGGGACGCAGGACGCGGTGGACCTCCCGCAGGGCGGCACCGGGCTCCGGCAGCAGGTGCAGCAGGTTCGCCATCACGACGGCGTCGAAACAGCCATCGGGGAAGCCCAGGGCCGTG
>JBGASS010000004.1:12855-19684 GCA_044229555.1 Holophagaceae bacterium | reverse complement strand
GTGGTTCGCGTGGGCGTTCTCCGCGACGTCCCAGGTGCAGGTCTCGCCGGTGGAGCTGCGGGCGCAGATGACGCTGCACTCCAGCTCGAAGGGCACCCAGGCTTCCAGGATGCCCGTCTGGCCGCCGAGGGCCGCGTGCGCCGCGGTGAGGTCCGAGGCTTCGGTGAGCTTCTGCTGCCCCTTCCCGTCGTAACCGAAGGACGCCGTCTTCAGCACCGCCGGCAGGCCCAGGGCCTGGGCGCCTTCGCGGAGGTCCCCCTCCGTGTTGATCTCCCGGAAGGGCGTGACGGGAAAGCCGTTCCCCAGCAGGAAGCGCTTCTCCCGCAGGCGGTGCTGCACCGTGTGGAGCACGTGGGCCGAGGGGTGCATGGGCCGCAGCTCCGCCACCGCCTCCAGGGTGGAGCTGGGGATGTTCTCGAACTCCACCGTCATCACGTCCACCCCCCGGGCCAGGGCCTGGGCTGCGTAGACGTCGTTGTAGTGCGCCCGCACCTCGAAATCCGCCACCTGGCCCGCCGGGCAGTCGTGGCCGGGATCCAGGGCGTGCACCCGGTAGCCCAGGTTGCGCGCCGCCAGCGTGAACATGCGGCCCAGCTGCCCCCCGCCGAGGAGGCCGAGGGTCGCGCCGGGGCGAATGGGTCCAGGGTTCATGGGGTCCTCGAAGAGCCCCCATGGTCGCATGGCCGACGTGAAGCCAGGGCTTGGCCCTGGCTTCGCGTGGGGGAGCACGAGGGGGGACGAAGAACGACCGCAGGGAGTGGGCGGTCCTCCCTCGTTCATAGGAAGATCGAAGCCATGAAGCTCTACGCCCGCATGAACCACATCGGCTGGGTCCACCTCTGGCGCAGCCGGCAAGCCTTCGACGAGGGCGAGGCCTCCGAGCACTTCTTCAACGGCAAGGTGGATCCGCGGTGGCTGGAGGCGGGCATCGACGGGGCACTCCTCGCCCGCATGAAGGCCGGCGAGCTGGTGGAGATCGAGGATCCAGGCTACTTCCCGGAGGGCTGATCCGGCGCGGAATCGGCCCGCGGGGTTTCCTCCAGTGCCTGGAAGAGGGTCAGGGCCACGCTGGTGAACCAGACTCCGAGGGCGCCCCCAACGATCGCCTCCCCCCAGAACCAGGGACTGCGCAGCGAGGCCAGGGTGAGGGCCTGTTCCGGATGGAGCAGCGGGAAGGGTGAGAGCAGGAGCATCTGCAGCAGCAGGGCGGCGCCGATGACGAGGACCGCCCGGGGCCAGGCGCGGGCCATCAGCTTGAGGCTGCTGCGGTAGCCGTCCAGGATGCCGTCGCCCCGGAGGAGCGTGCGCGTTGGGCCCCAGCCGAAGGCCAGGAGCGCGAAGAGGCCCGGCGCGATGCAGAGCATCAGGCCCAGGCCCACCATGAGGGAGAGCAGCAGGCGGGAGGCCGTGGACCGCCACCAGCGGGCCTCGAAGGTCGCCTGCCAGGCCTCCTTCGGGTTGCTGGCGGAAGCCATGGTCTCCGCATCCAGGAAGGCCGCGAGCCGGGGCAGGGCGTAGAGCTCCATGGGCAGCAGGGCCATGCCGCGGACCAGGCCGTCCACCAGCGGATCGGCGGGCAGGGGCAGCCGTGCCCGCAGCAGCGGCCCCAGGGCCGCGAGGGCCGTGGAAAGCAGGGTCAGGCCAAGGAAAATCCCAGGCCGCGCCGTGAGCCTGGACAACCCCTCCCACAGCAGTCGGAGGTCTCGGAAGGGGGAGGGCCGCATCCCTCCACCCTATCGCGCTATGATCCCCGTCATGCCCCTGGATGGCGCCCAAGCCCCCTGCCTCCTGGTCGCCAGCGCCCTGCTGCTGGACCCGAATTTCCTCCACGCCGTGGTGCTGGTGGTGGAGCACGACGACGACGGCGCCCTGGGCATCATCCTCAACCGACCGCTGCCCCTGCCGCTCTCCCAGGTCTGCGAGGAGAGCCAGATCCCCTATGCCGGGCCCGACGAGGCCACCGCCTGGCGGGGCGGCCCGGTGGATCCCCAGCGGGGCGTGCTGCTGGTGCAGGGCGAGATCCCCGGCGACGAGGACACGGTGCTGGACTTCACCCACTTCGTCAGCCACCGCAAGGACCTCCTGGAAAACCTGCTCATGGAGCCCGAGGCGCGCTTCCGGCTCTTCCTCGGCTACGCCGGCTGGGGCCCGGGCCAGCTGGAAGGCGAGCTGGAGCAGGGCGCCTGGGTCCGCCTGCCCCTCCACAGCGACTGGCTCATGCATCCCGATCCCACCGGCCTCTGGCACGTGGCCATCCAGGCCGGGGCCGGGGAGTGACGCGGTTCGAGCTGGGCTACGATCCGGACGAAGCCCTGGCGGCCCTGCGCAAGGACAAGGACCTGCGGAGGGTCATCCAGCGCGTGGGCGACTTCAACCTCGCCCTCCGTCCCAACCACAGCCCCTTCGAGGCCCTCTCCGAATCCATCGTTTACCAGCAGCTCAACGGCAAGGTGGCCGCCACCATCTGGAGCCGCTTCCAGGGCCTCTTCGAAGCGAAGCACCTGCGCCCGGAGGACGTGCTGGGCGCCACCATGGAGCGCCTGCGCAGCGCCGGCCTCAGCGAAGCCAAGGCCCTCGCCGTGAAGGACCTGGCCCTGAAGGTGGACGAAGGCCTCGTGCCGGGCTGGGCGGCCCTGCGCAAGCTCGACGACGAGGAGATCATCCGCCGCTTCGTCCAGGTGCGCGGCATCGGCCGCTGGACCGTGGAAATGCTGCTGATCTTCCGCCTCGGCCGCCCCGACGTCTGGCCCGTGGACGACTTCGCCGTGCGCACGGCCTATGGGGACGTGTTCGGGTTCGAGAAGGTGGACTTGAAGGAGATGCGCGCCCGGGCCGAAGCGTGGCGCCCGTGGCGCACGGTGGTCGCGTGGTATTTGTGGCGGTGGTACAAGCCGTAGGGCAGGGTTGGAAGTCAACGGCGGTGGACCGCGTTGGCCTCGTGGTTGATGTTGACCTTGAAGTTGACCTTGACCTTGGAAAGGCGACCTTGGCGTGATCCGCCTTTGGATCACGCCAGGCAAGGCCACCGCGAGCACAGCGAGCCAGGATGGAGTGGGTCGCCCACTGGTTGGAACCATGGTCGCGGCAGAACGGGAATTGGTTGTTCCCCCATGCGGCACCAGCCTGCCTCCTCCGAACCATCCTTCCGACTGTCCGATCCTGGCTCGCTGCGCTCGCGTTGCGCCTTCGTTCGGGGCGATCCAAAAAGCGGATCACCCCGAACGAAGGGCATGGTCTGGAGACCTTGACCTTGACCTTGAAGTTGACCTTGCCCTTCGAAAGGCGACCTTGCCTGGCGTGATCCGCCTCTTGGATCACGTCAGGCGGCCGCAACGCGAGCACAGCGAGCCAGGATGGAGTGGGTCGCCCGCCGCTTGGAACCATGGTCGCGGCAGAACGGGACTTGGTTGTTCCCCATGCAGCACCAACCTGCCTCCTTCGAACCATCCTTCCGACTGTCCGACCCTGGCTCGCTGCGCTCGCGTTGCGCCTTCGTTCGGGCGATCCCAAAGGCGGATCACCCCGAACAGAAGGCACCTTTCCAAGGTCAACGGCAAGGTCAAGGGCATGGAATGGAGTCCTTGACCTTGCCCTTGAAGTTGACCTTGCCCTTCGAAAGGCGACCTTGCCTGGCGTGATCCGCCTCTTGGATCACGTCAGGTAAGGCCGCAACGCGAGCACAGCAGGCCAGGATGGAGTGGGTCGCCCACTGGTTGGAACCATGGTCGCGGCAGAACGGGACTTGGTTGTTCCCCATGCAGCACCAACCTGCCTCCTTCGAACCATGCTTCCGACTGTCCGACCCTGGCTCGCTGCGCTCGCGTTGCGCCTTCGTTCGGGGCGATCCAAAAGGCGGATCACCCCGAACGAAGGCACCTTTCAAAGGTCAAGAGCCTGGTCTGGAGGCCTTGACCTTGCCCTTGAAGTTGACCTTGCCCTTCGAAAGGCGACCTTGCCTGGCGTGATCCGCCTCTTGGATCACGTCAGGCAAGGCCGCAACGCGAGCGCAGCGAGCCAGGATGGGCCTCGAACTAGGCCAGCACGGAAACGGCCGACCACTCCCACTCCCGCCTAAAACTCCTCCCGCACCCTCAAATAGCTCGCAAACCGCGGCAGCCCGTTCTTCGTCAACCCGCGATACGTGTACGTCACGTTCGTGCCCACCGGCGGAGGATTCCTCCTCGCCTCGTCGCTGAACCCCGTCCCGATCAGGAAGCGCTTCCCCTCCGGTGTTTCCACCCGCAGGGCGCCGAGCAGGCCGGCGTACTTGCCCTTGCCCGCCACGTGCGCCACCACCACCGCCTCCGTGTCCAGCTGGGGCTTGAGCTTGAGCAGCACGTCGCTGCGGCCCGTGACGTAGGGCGCGTCGGCGAGGTGGAGCATCAGACCCTCGCCGCCGCCGCGCACCACCGCGTCGAGCCGCGCCTTGAGCTCCTTCCGATCCTTCACCGGGGCCTGCTCCACGGCGACCAGCTGGGGCCACTGCGCGGCGGCCACGATCGCCTGGATGCGCTTCGCCCGCTCCGCGAAAGTCCCAGGCGCGTCCGGCAACTCGAAGACGCGGTAGGTGACCCGCCGCCACTCCTCGTCCACGGGCACGGCCTTGCGCACGCAGCCCGACAACGCCTCGAAGCGGCCCCGCTCCAGCCACAGCTCCCCGTCCAGGGGCTGGGCCGGCAGCTTCGCCAGGAACCAGGCGGGCGCGTGCACCTCGCGCCCGCTCCGGAAGCGCAGGACGTGGCCGTCCCACAGCGCCCGCACGCCGTCGAACTTCTCGCTCACCAGGTAGCGCGCCGGGTCGATGTCGGGGCGCAGCACGTTGGCGAGCAGCAGGGGCGGTGCCGCCTTCTGGGCGGAAGCTGGGCGGCCTCCCGACACCAGCAGCAGGCCCGCGAGGAGACGGCAGAGCAGGATCACGGAACGCAGGGCGGCGTGCATAGGCTTCTCCAGGACTGGCACGGGGTGATCGGTGGGCATTGTCAGCCCATTCAGCGAGGCGGGAAAGTCCTCCCAGCCCACCCGGGCGGGTTCCGCGCCAAGCCTGCTAGCCTGGACCCGTGGATCAGGGCGCCGCGCGTGCTCGCACGTGAGGAAAGTCCGGACTCCGCAGGGCAGTGAGCCTGGTAACGCCAGGGCGGGGCGACCCGACGGAAAGTGCAACAGAGAGCAGACCGCCGATGGCTCCGAAAGGGGCACAGGCAAGGGTGAAAGGGTGGGGTAAGAGCCCACCGCCGCGCTGGTGACAGGGCGGGCATGGCAAACCCCTCACGGAGCAAGACCAAATAAGCCGGCGTGCTGAGCAATCAGTGAGGATTGGCCCGATCGAGCCGGCGGGTAGGTTGCTTGAGGTGGATGGCGACATCCATCCCAGAGGAATGGCGCCCCAGGCCGCAAGGCGGGACAGAATCCGGCTTACCGATCCACCACGGCCCGCGCAAGCGGGCCGTGTTTTATCGGTAAGCCGGAAAACCGGCTTCCCTCCCGCCGATCGGACGCGATGTCCTCCCCGCGCGCAGCGCTTGCGGAGGCGGGAGCCCACCATGGCCCGCGCAAGAGGGTCGTGTGTTTCCTTTTGCGAGGCGAGTGCGGTAGCCTGAATCCCTCTCTTGGATAGGCCTGTGTTCCCCCGCCATTCGATCTGCGTACTGCCTGGACTTGCCATCGGCCTGCCGGTCGGCTTGTGAATCCAGCGCCCCCGCCGCATGCGGGGAACCTCATCGAATGAACGAAGGACCTCCCTTGAATACCTCATTGCAGAACCTCTGCCTGCGCCTCGAGTGCGCCCAGGCTGAACAGAACCAGGCCATGGCGAAGGCCGAAGCCCGGTTGAACCCCGCAGGCGGCGCCCGCTGCGAGCGCATCGCCGGCGCCTACGCCGTCTACCTCGGCCCCGGCCACATGCTGAACCAGGGCCTCGCCCTGGGGCTCGCCGGGCCCATGACGGAGGCCGACCTCGACCGCCTCGAAACCGTCCTGGGCACGCCCACGACGGTGGAGCTCTCCGCCGGCGCCGATCCCTCCGTGGCGCCCCTCCTCGCCGCCCGGGGCTACCGCGTCCACCTGTTCCAGCAGGTGTGGATGCGGGACCTCCCGGCCGGCGAGGACCTCGAGCCCCGGACGGCCCTCGAGGTCCGGCCCCTCCGCCCCGGGGAGGAGGCCCTCTTCGGGAAGGTGGTCTTCGCGGGCTTCATGGAGACCGATGACCTGGACTCCGTGGATCCGACGCCCTTCGCGGCCACGACCTCCGCGGAGGGCACCACCTGCTTCCTCGCCTTCGCGGACGGCGTCCCCTTAGGTGCCGGCACCGCAGGCATCGCCGGCGATGTCGCCACCCTGTCCGGGACCAGCGTGCTCCCACGCTTCCGCGGCCGGGGCGGGCAGGGGGCCCTCATCCGCGCGCGGCTCGCCTTCGCCCGGGAGCGGGGCTGCGTTCTCGCCGCCAGCGCCACCCTGCCCGGCACCCACAGCCAGGTGAACCTGGAACGCGCCGGCTTCCGGGTGGCCTATCCCAAGCTGGAGCTCGTGAAGGCTTGAGGGGAAGGCCCCGAGCTGGGAGCCTGGACGGACGCGCGCCCCGTGGCGCGCGTCCTTTTCTCCGGCACCCCGTGGCCCCGACCTTCTTCACCCCCAGCCGTCGCGCCCTCCTCGTGGTGGGCCTCGCCTTCTTCACGGACATGTGCCTGTACTACCTGCTGGTGCCCCTGCTGCCCGCGTACGCCCGGGAGCTGCGGCTGAACCAGATGGAGGTGGGCGCCCTCTTCGGGAGCTACGCCGCGGCCCTGCTCCTGGTGACCGTGCCCCTGGGGATCATGGTGGACCGCCTGGGCCG
>JBGASS010000004.1:0-12831 GCA_044229555.1 Holophagaceae bacterium | reverse complement strand
CGGGGCTGTTCGGGGCCACGCTGCTCTTCGCCTACTCCCGGAACTTCTGGCTTCTCATCCTCGCGCGCTCCCTCCAGGGCATCGCGGGCTCCGCCACCTGGGTGCCAGGCCTCGCCCTCCTGGCGGACCACTTCCCCTCGGAAAAGCGGGGCCAGGCCATGGCCACCTGCTTCGCCATGGCCAACCTGGGCGTGCTGCTGGGACCGCCCCTCTCGGGCTTCCTGGCCTTCCACGCGGGCCCCGTCGCCCCCTACCTCTTCGGCGCGGCGCTGGTGGCCGTGGACTTCCTCCTGCGCGTCGCCTGGCTGGAGGAGGTGCCGACCCGGAGCACCGGGCGCCTCCCCTGGCTCAGCCTCGTGCGGGACCGCACCATCCTCGCCTTCGCCGGGGCCCTGGGCGCCGGCGCCGGGCTCTGGGCCCTGCTGGAGGCCACCCTGCCCCTGCACCTGGACCGGGCGCACCACCTCGGCCCCCGGGGCATCGGCCTCTGCTTCGCCGCCGCCGCCATCGCCCATACCATCGCCTCGCCCCTCATGGGCCGGCTCTCGGACCGCATCGGCCGCAAGCGGGTGGTGATCGCGGGCTGCCTGCTCTGCGTGGTGATGCTGCCCCTGCCGGCCTTCGCCCCCACGGTTCCCCTGGTGGTGCTCAGCTTCATGGCGCTGGGCGCGGCGGCCAGCCTCCTCATGGCGCCCTCCAGCCCCGGCGTGGCGGACGCCGTGGAGCGCCGCGGCCTCGGCGACTACGGCGCGGGCTTCTCCATCCTCAACATCGCCTACGCCCTCGGCATGATGGCGGGGCCCTACCTGGGCAGCGCCCTCGCCCAGCAGTATGGGCTGCTCGCGGCCCTCATCGCCGCGGGCCTGGCCATCGGCGCCTACGCCTTCGTGGTGCGCCGGGCCGACGAGGGCCTGCGGGGCGCGGCGCCGGCGGCGGAGGGTGCGCCGTAGTCCGGCCACTGGTCCTTCCACACCGTGTCGAAGAGCATGGCGGTCTGGATGTTCTGCACCTCGGGCCGGGACGTGAAGGCGTCCAGGGCCAGGTCCCGCAGGTGGCCGGGATCCTTCACCGCCACGTGGACCTGGAAGTCGAAGGCCCCGGTGACGTGGTAGAGGGCCACCACCTCGGGCCTGGCGAGCAGGTGCGCCACGAAGGCCTTGAGCTTGGCCCGGGAGTGCTGGCTCAGCTGCACGCCGATGAGGGCCTGGAGGCCGATGCCCAGGGCCGCCGGCTCCACGAAGGCGTGGAAGCCCCGGAGCACGCCGGCCTTCTGGAGGCGCTGCACCCGCACCAGGCACGAGGACGGGGCCAGACCCACCGCCGCGGCCAGTTCCTTGTTGGAAAGCCGAGCATTCTTCTGGAGAAGGCCGAGCAGATCGAAGTCGGTTCGGTCGAGGGCGGGAAACATCAAGGTGCTCCTAATTTAATTCGTTGGCTGAATTTAATACCGAATCCGATCCTGTAGCAAGCCTGAATCGCCGAATCGGAGCGCGCCATGATCCCGACCCCGACCGCCCTCGAAACCCTCGCCGTCCACGCCGGCCGGGAGGACCTCTCGGCCCTGGGCGTCCACGCCCTGCCCATCGACCTCAGCAGCACCTACCCCATCCACGACCTCCAGGCCGGCGGCGAGGCCCTCGAGCGCATGGCGATGGGGGGCGAGGACAAGACGAACCCCATCTACGCCCGCCTCTACAACCCCACCGTGGGCCGCTTCGAGGAGGCCCTGGCCCAGCTGGAGGGCGCCGAGGCCGGGGTGGCCTTCGCGTCGGGCATGGCGGCCCTCACGGCCTGCCTGCTGGCGGCGAAGCAACATGGGAACCACGTGGTCGCCGTGCGCCCCCTCTACGGCGGCAGCGACCACCTCCTGGCCTCGGGCCTGCTGGGCCTGGAGGTCACCTGGGCGGAGGCCGACGGCATCCGGGAGGCCCTGCGCAGCGACACCTGCCTGGTGATCGTGGAGAGCCCCGCCAACCCCACCCTGCAGCTGGTGGACCTGGAGGCCGTGGTCATCCAGGCCTGCGGCGTGCCGGTCCTGGTGGACAGCACCTTCGCCACCCCGGTGCTGCAGAACCCCCTGAAGCTCGGCGCCGCCATGGTCCTCCACAGCGCCACCAAGTTCCTCGGCGGCCACGGGGACGTCATCGCCGGGGCCGTGGCCACCAGCCAGGCCTGGGCCACGGAGCTGCGCAAGATCCGCGTCATCACCGGCAGCATCCTCCATCCCCTGGCGGCCTACCTGCTGCACCGGGGCCTGCCGACCCTGCCCTTGCGGGTGCGGGCGGCCCAGGCGGGCGCGCAGTTCGTCGCCGCGAAGCTGGCGGCCCATTCCGCCGTGCGGGCCGTCCACTACCCCGGCCTGCCGGGCGAGGATCCCCAGGGGCTGATCGGCACGCAGATGAAGGGCCCCGGCTCCCTCATGGCCTTCGACCTGGGGTCCTTCGAGATGGCCCAGGCGGTGATGGCGGCGGTGAAACTCCTGACCCCGGCCGTTTCCCTGGGCTCCGTGGACAGCCTCATCCAGCATCCCGCCGCCCTCACCCACCGGGTGGTGGACCCGGCGGCCAAGGCGAAGACCGGCATCAGCGCGGGCCTGCTGCGCCTCAGCGTGGGCCTCGAGGCGCCGGAGGACGTCTGGGCCGACCTGGAGCAGGCCCTGGCGAAGGCCAGCGTCGCCGTCATGCAGCGGGCCGCCCTGCTGGAACCGACGGCGCGCTGAAAGCCCCGGCCATGGTCCAATGGAGGGTTGGACTCCCGGAGGTTGCATGCCCTTCCATCTCTGCCTCGCCGCGCTGATCGGAGCCGTTCCCCAGGCCCAGGCCCAGGCTCAGGTTCCGGCCAAGACACCGGCCCAGACGCTCCCCACGCCCCCGGCGCTGCCCCTGCGGCCGGGGTGGCGGCCGGAACGGCTGGAATTCCCCCTGACCTTCGCCCCCACGCTGCCCTACGCGGGGGTCGAGGACCTGCGCTTCAGCCCCGGCATGTTCAAGCGCGGCGCCCCGGACTACTTCGCCTACGTCTTCCAGTGGTGGTTGGCGGGCAGCCCCGTGTTCACCCCGGCGACCCTGGAGCGGGACCTGGAGGCCTACTTCCGGGGGCTGATGGCCACCGTGGCGAAGGAAAAGGGGCTGGTGGTGGACCCGGCCTCCACCCACGCCGCCGTGAAGGCCCTGGGGCCCGGGCAGTTCCGCGCCTTCGTGAACACGGAGGACGCCTTCAACGGCGGCGCCCCGGTGGACCTCATCATCAACATCCAGGTCGGCAGGCCCAGGAATGGTTTCCGGGCGGTGCGCTTCACCGTCGCCCCCTCGAAGGCGGAGCGGGAGATCCTGGACGAGCTGGAGGCCCTGGTGAAGCCGGTCCCCGCCGCCAAGCGCTGAGGCCCCGCCGTCCCGGGCATACTGCTTCCCCAGCGGAGGCCGCCATGGGACGCGTCCACACCTATCCTGGAAAGCACCTCGCGGTCACCTTCGACACGGGCCGCTGCATCCACGCCGCGGAATGCGTGCGGGGGCTCCCCGGCGTCTTCGACAGCCGGGCAAAGCCCTGGGTGCGGCCGGACGAGGCGGCCCCGGAGGCCGTGCGGGAGGTGGTTTCCCGCTGCCCCACGGGAGCCCTGAAGGTGGAGGGCGGGGGGGAAGCCCCGGCGGCCAACGAAGTGCGGGTCCAGGCGGACGGGCCCCTATATTGCCGGGGCGCCCTGCAACTGCTGGACGCCGACGGGTCGGCCGCGGTGCAGGACGTCCGCATGGCCCTCTGCCGCTGCGGCGCCTCCGCGAACAAGCCGTTCTGCGACAACCGGCACCGGGCCGTGGGCTTCGCGGACGCCGGCGAGCTTCCGGAGACCGAGGTCGCCGCCGAGCCGGGAAGCGGCGGGCTGGAGATCACGCCCCTGGCGAAGGGGCCCCTGCAGGTGCGGGGCCCCGTCCTGATCCGCGACGCCGCGGGCCGGCTCCGCTACGCGGGCGGGGAGACCTGGCTCTGCCGCTGCGGGGCCTCGGGGACCAAGCCCTTCTGCGACGGCAGCCACCGGGAGGCCGGCTTCGAAGGCTGACGGGGAGGCGCCTTTGGCGCCATGCTGCTTCCATGGACCTGCACGGGAAGGAAGCGCAAAAGGTGGCCTTCTGCCTGGAGCTGGGGAAGGCCCTCCACAGCTTCGGGACGCCGGCCCACCGCTTCGAGGAGGCCATGCACCGGGTGGCCTCCAGCCTCGGCCTGGAGGGCCACTTCCTGGCCCACCCCACGGCCTTCTTCGCCGAGCTGAAGTCCGGAGCCGTCCGGGAGGTCTTCATGGTCCGCGCCGAGCCCGGGGAGACGAACCTGGGCAAGCTCGTGCGGATCCAGGCCACGGTGCGGGCGGTGGCGGACGGCTCCCTGCCCATCCAGGACGCCGCCGCCGAGGTGCGCGGCATCGTGCGGGAGAAGCCCCGCTTCGGCCCCGGCGCCACCCTGGCGGCCTTCGCCCTCTCCTCGGGCCTGGCGGCGCGCTTCTTCGGCGGCGGCTGGCGGGAGATGCTCCTGGCGGCCCTCCTGGGCTTCGCCGTGGGGCTCCTCGGCCAGGCCACCGCCCCCAAGCCGCACCTGGCCCAGGTCTTCGTGCTGCTGGCCTCCACCCTCGCCGGCTTCGCCGGGGTCGCCCTGGCGCACCTGCTGCCCCACACCGCCGCCTTCACGGTGACCCTGGCCAGCATCGTCATCCTGCTGCCTGGGCTGAAGCTCACCATCGCCCTGCGGGAGGTGGCGACGGGCAACCTGGTGGCGGGATCCAGCCGCCTCACGGACGCGGCCATGACCCTCCTCATGCTCGCCTTCGGCGTGGCCCTGGGCCGCCAGCTGGCCTTCCAGTTCGCGCATGCCTTCCGGGAGAGCGCCTCGCTGGCGCTGCCGGGGTGGACCGAGTGGGTCGCCCTCGCGGCGGCGCCCCTGGCCTACCTGATCTTCTTCCAGGGGCGCAGGCAGGACTTCAAGTGGATGTTCCTCGGCTGCCTCGTGGCCTTCTTCTCGGCCCGCGTGGGGGCCGCCCTGGTGGGCCCGGAGCTGGGCGCGGGCCTCGGGGCCATGGGCATGGGCATCGCGGCCAACGTCTTCGGCCGCCGCACCCGCCTGCCCAACCAGATCATGGTGCTGCCGGGCCTGCTGCTCCTGGTGCCCGGCTCCGTGGGCTTCCGCGGCCTGGCCTTCCTCACCATGGGGGAGACGGAGGTCGGCGTGCAGACGGCCTTCCGGATGGTCTTCCTGGCGGTGGCCCTGGTGATGGGGTTGAGTCTCGCCAACGCGGTGGCGCCCCCGCGGAAGGGTCTGTGAAAGCCCGCCAACGGCGGGGGAGAGGGTCCGCCGCCCTTTGCGCGGATCCGCCGCCCAGCGCACCATGGTGGAGGTTGCGCGGCAGGGCGGTCTGGCAGCCTCATGAGGACAGGCCATGACCCTTCGCACCTTCATCGCGGGCACCGGGCGCCACGTCCCCTCGGTGGTGGTCCCCAACGCGGACTTCCTGCGGCACCGCTTCCGCGGCCCGGACCGCAGGCCGGTGGAGAAGACCAACGCGGAGATCCTGGAACAGTTCGAGGCCATCACCGGGATCCGGGAGCGGCGCTACGCCCCGCCGGACATGGTGGCCTCGGACCTGGCCTTCGAAGCCGCGCGGGCCGCCCTGGACTCCTCGGGCCTCGATCCGGAATCCCTGGAAGGCCTCATCGTCGCCCACAATTTCGGCGACGTGCGCCTGGGCAGCCACCGCTCGGACATGGTGCCCTCCCTGGCGGCCCGGGTGAAGGCGCGCCTGGGCATCCGCAACCCGGCCTCCGCGGCCTTCGATCTCGTCTTCGGGTGCCCGGGCTGGCTGCAGGGCGTGATCCAGGCGGACGCCATGATCCGCTCGGGCCAGGCGAAGCGGGTGATGGTGATCGGCGCGGAGACCCTGTCCCGGGTCAGCGACCCCCACGACCGGGACAGCCTCATCTACGCCGACGGCGCCGGGGCCACGATCCTGGAGGGCCGGGACAGCGGGGAACCCGCCGGCATCCTGGCCCACGCGGTGCGCTCGGACGCCGTGGCCTACTCGGCGATGCTGTCCATGGGGCCCTCCTTTGAAGACGGCGCGAGCCCCGGGGACCTCTTCCTGAAGATGGAGGGCCGCAAGCTCTACCGCTACGCCCTGAACCACGTGCCATGGGCCATGCAGGCCTGCCTGGACCAGGCGGGGGTGGCGCTGCGGGACGTCGCCAAGATCCTCATCCACCAGGCCAACTGGAAGATGGACGAAGCCATCGTGGACGCCCTCTACAAGGGCGCCGGCATCGAGCCCACGCCTCCCGGCGTGATGCCCATGACCATCGCCTGGCTGGGCAACAGCTCCGTGGCCACGATCCCCACCATCCTCGACCTGATCCTGAAGGGCGAGCTGGAGGGCCACACCCTCCAGCCCGGCGACACGATCCTCCTGGCGTCCGTGGGCGCCGGCATGAACATCAACGCCGTGGCGTACCGGATGCCGGGCTAGCCTTCAGGCGGCGTCGGCGTCGGCGTCGGCGTCGGCGTTGGCGTCGGGGGCGGGCTGGCGCGCCGGCGCCCGGGGCAGCACCAGCACGTTGCCGCCCAGGCAGAGGGCGGCCCCCAGGGCCAGGCGCCACTCCCAGCGCAGGCCCTCGAAGCCGGTGGAGAGGGCGAGGGCCACGATGGGGACGGCCACCATGGCATAGCCGGCCCGGCCGGAGCCGATGCGGCCCACCAGGGTGAGGTAGGCGCCGAAGGCCAGGATGGAGCCGAAGACGGCGAGGAAGGCCAGGGAGCCCAGGTAGCGCGGCGAGGCGTCGAAGGTGAAGGGGCGCCCGGCGAGGAGGCACCAGGCCGCCACGAAGGCGGCGCCGTAGGCCATGCCGAGGGCGTTGCCCTGCACCACGGGGATGCCGTGGGCCTGGTTGCGCTGGGAGACCAGGTTGCTGAGGCTGGCGGCCACCACCCCCACGAGGGCGAGGGCGAGGCCGGTCCGCACGCCGGGCCCCTGGAGGGCGGTGGCGCCGGGAAGGAAGATGATGGCCACTCCGGCGACGCCGAGAAGGGCGCCGGCCATGGCCTTCCAGGCCAGGGGCGTGGCGAAGAAGAGCCGCGCGCCGAACAGGTTGAGGATGGTCAGGAGGGAGAAGAGCACGGCCATGAGCCCCGACGGGATGCGCTGCTCCGCCACGTACACGCAGACGTAGTTGATGCCGAACATGAGGGCCCCCTGGAGGGCGATCCAGCCGTGCTCCCGGGCGCGGAAGCGCAGCCGCAGGCCCCGCAGGAGGCTCCAGCCCGCCAGCAGCAGGGCCGCCAGGGCGAAGCGGTAGGCCACCGACACCTCCGGCGCCACCTTGCCGTACTGGAAGGTGATGGCGATCCAGGTGGAGCCCCAGATGAGGACGGAGGTGAGGTAGAGGGCGAGGTTGCTCATGGCCGGAAGGCTCCCATCATGCCCGCGCCGCCAGTTCCGCGTGCGCCGCCTGGAAGGCTTCGTAGCTGGGCATGGCGCCGTTGGGCCGGGGCAGCACCCAGGCGTTGTCCAGGGCCTCCCAGCCGACGTGGGCGTAGTAGTCCTTGGCGAGGGGCGAGGCCAGCAGCACCCAGCGCACGTCCGGGAAGGGAACGATCAGCATCTCCAGCAGGGTGCGGCCCACGCCGGACTTCTGGCAGGCCGGATGGACCGCCAGGTCGCAGACGTAGCCGTCGAAGGCGCCGTCGGTCCAGCCCCGCAGCAGCCCCACGAGGCGCTCGCCCTCCCAGGCGGCGAAGACCACGTTGCTGCCCTCGAACATGCGGCGGATGCGCTCCGGATCGCCGACGGGGCGGCGCAGGGGGGAGGCGGCGTAGAGGGCGCGGATGGCGTCGGTGTCGGGGCGGCGGTCGGTGGAATAGGTGATCACGGGGTGGCTCCCAGGGCGGCGTCCATGCCGGGCAGGTCGAGCTGGAAGGCGACGCCCAGGCGGTTCCAGGCGTTGATGAGGGTGATGGCCACCGTGAGGTTCACCATCTCCTCTTCGGTGAAGGCCTCGCGGACCTTCGCGTAGAGGGCGTCGCCGACGGCGTGGCGGCCCAGCTCCGTGAGGGCTTCGCTCCATTCCAGGGCCGCGCGCTCCCTGGGGCTGAAGAAGGGCGCGTCCCGCCAGCCCGCCACCGTGGCGAGGCGGCGCGGGGCCTCCCCGGCCTGCAGGGCCTCGGTGGCGTGCATGTCCATGCAGTAGGCGCAGCCGTTCAGCTGGGAGGCCCGCAGCTCCACGAGGTGCAGCAGGGAGGTCTCCAGGCCGCAGGCGCGGGTGTGGCGCCAAATCTGCATCAGGCCCTGGAAGGCCGGGGGGGCGAGGTCCTTGTAGGGGGTGGCGGTGCGCATGGGGACTCCTTCCTGGTCCAAGTCTGGCCTTGCCTGGTCTGCCGAAAAGGTCCATTTATGAAAATGGAGCTAGACCATGCGCCCCTGGACCTTCCCCATCGCCCTGGACCCCGCCGCCGCCGAACCGGTCTTCCTCCAGATCGCCCGGGCCGTCGCCGCCGACGTCCGCCGGGGCCGCCTGCAGCCCGGGGCCGTGCTGCCGGGCTCCCGCAGCCTCGCCGCGGAGCTGGGGGTCCACCGCAACACGGTGCTGGCGGCCTACCGGGAACTGGAGGCCGAAGGCTGGACCCGCGCGGAGGCCCGGTCCACGCGGGTGGCCTCGGACCTGCCGGCGGCGCCGGAGCGGCCCCGGCTGCCCCGCGGCGGCCTGGGCTTCGCCCTCGAAACCCATGAAGCGCCGCTCCCCTTCCGGCCGCCCGCGGGCCGGGGCGTGCTGCACTTCGGCGGCGGCCTGCCGGATCCGCGCCTCGTGCCCGTGGAGCTCCTCGGGCGCGCCTACCGCCGGGCCCTGAACCAGCGCGGCCTCCTGGAGTACGGCGATCCCCGGGGGGACCTGCGGCTGCGGGTGGCGCTGGCCCAGCTGCTGAGCGAGATGCGGGGCCTGGCGGGCGGCGCCGACCGGATCTTCATCACTGGCGGCAGCCAGATGGGCCTGGACCTGGTGGCGCGCACCCTGCTCCGCCCCGGCGACCGCGTGGGCGTGGAGGATCCGGGCTATCCCCCAGCCTGGGCCACCCTGCGGGGCGCCGGCGCCGGGCTGGTGCCCCTGCCCGTGGACGAAGGCGGGCTGCGGATCGAGGCCCTCGAGGCGGAGCTGGGGCAGGGGGCCCTGCGGGCCCTCTACCTCACGCCCCACCACCAGTTCCCCACCACCGTCACCATGAGCGCGCCCCGGCGCCTGCGCCTGCTGGAGCTGGCGCGGCGCCACCGCATCGCGATCCTGGAGGACGACTACGACTTCGAGTTCCACTTCGAGGGACGGCCCGTCCTCCCCCTGGCCAGCGCCGACTCCGCCGGCGTGGTGGTCTACATCGGCACCCTTTCGAAAGTGCTGGCGCCGGGCTTGCGCCTGGGCTTCGTGGCGGGCCCCCAGGCCCTGGTGGAGGCCCTCGCCGCCCGGCGCATGACCACGGACCGCCAAGGGGACCAGGTGCTGGAGCGCGCGGTGGCGGAGCTCCTGGAGGACGGCCTCCTCCAGCGCCACGTCCGCAAGATGCGCAGGGTCTACGCGGGGCGCCGGGAGGCCCTCGTCATGGCGTTGCGCCGCCACCTCGGCGGCGCGGTGGCCTTCGATCTTCCCCCCGGCGGCATGAGCCTCTGGCTGTCGGCGGCCAAGGGCATTTCCGTGGAGGCCTGGTCCCGGCGGGCCCGGGAGGCCGGCGTGGTCTTCTACGCCGGCAGCCCCTTCGACTACCGCGGCCGGAGCCTGCCCAACATGAAGCTGGGCTTCACCACCCATGACGAGGCGGAACTGCGGGAGGCGGTGCGGCGGATGAAGGCGGCGCTGCCCTGAACGGTGGCGGTCCGGGGCCGGCGGGAGCACCCTGGGCAGGGCGCCTCTCCGCCCCCTGCTGGAGGCGGCCATGAAGCCTGAGGTCCTGAACCTTCCAAGCCTCCAGGGAACGGTGAGCCCTGAGGAATGGCGCGTCCGCGTGGATCTCGCCGCCGCCTACCGCCTGGTGGCGGCCTTCGGCTGGGACGACCTGGTCTTCACCCACATCAGCGCGCGCCTTCCGGGCACCACGGACCAGTTCCTCATCAACCCCTACGGCCTGTTGTTCGACGAGATCACGGCCTCCAGCCTGGTGCGCATCGACCTCGAGGGACGCAAGCTCGACGACTCGCCCTTCCCGGTCAATCCCGCGGGGTTCACCATCCACAGCGCCGTGCACGCCGCGCGGGAGGACGCCCACTGCGTGATGCACGCGCACTCGCCCTTCGGCACGGCGGTGGCGGCCCAGAAGGAAGGCGTCCTGCCCGTCTCCCAGAAGGCCACCTTCGTGCTGTCCAGCTACGCGAGCCACGACTACGAAGGCATCGCGCTCCGGGAGGACGAGAAGCCGCGCCTGACGGCGAACCTCGGATCCGCCGCTTTCCTGCTGCTGCGCAACCACGGCCTTCTCACCGTGGGCCGCACGGTGGCCGACGCCTTCCTGAACCTCTACATGTTCGAGACCGCCTGCGCCATCCAAGTGCGGGCCCAGGCCGGGGGCGCGGAGCTGCTCTCCATCGGCCCCGGGATCCTCGCCGGCGTCCGGGAGGCTTCGCGCCAGGTCACGGTCGGCCAGGGCGCGGGCGCCCTGGCCTGGCCAGGGCTTCTGAGGCGATTGGAGAAGATGGATCCGGGCTATCGGAGCTGACAATTCTCCCGTCCCCGGGACGATCCCGGTCCGGCCGGGCCTTCCGGGGGAGGGCTATGCTCAACCCTTGTTCAAGGTGACGGGGACGGTGATCTGGGTGCTGCCGTTGGCGCCCGCCACGGTGACGGTGATGGTGGCCGCGAGCGGCGGCAGCTTCGAGCAGTTGAAGGAGACGTTGAGGGTGACGGTCCCGTCGATGGGGATGGTGCCTGTGGCGGGGGAGACCTCGATGGCGCTGTCCGAAGAGACCGCCGTGTAGGTCAGGGCCTCGCAGACGGTGTTCTTCAAGGGGATCTGGCCGAGGGGTTGGGGGCAGAGGGTGGTCCCCACGGTGTGGGTTTCCGTGATGCTGGTGGTGCTGGACACGGCCAGGGCGCACTCGGCGAAGGTCTTCACGTGGATGGTGAGGGGCTGCTGGATCCGCAGGTTCGTGATGGGGGTGAAGAAGCCGTCCGCGAAGCGCGTCGCGGAGATGGGCATGGTCACGTCGAACATGGCCTGGAAGGTCTGCCCAGCGTGCTGGAGGCCCGGCGTCCAGGCGAAGGTGAAGCGGCCCGGGGGGTTCGTCGACGTGAGGGTGGCGCCCGGGGGGTTGAAGGTCATCTGCACGGGAGGGCTCTTGGCGTAGATCTCGTACCAGCCCCGGAGGGTCGTGAAGAAGTAGGGGGAACGGGGGTCCAGCCGGACCCCGTAGACGGGGAAACTGATGGCTTCGCCGGGGCAGACGGTGATGTCGTCCACCGGGACCGTGGCCCGCCACATCTCCAGGGGCACGGTGGCGAAGACCTTCTGGAAACCGGTGAACACGGGCTTGCCCACGGACTGGTAGGCCGCCTCGCAGAGGCCCACGCAGCTGTACTCCTGGCCCTGGGCGATGGAGCCGTCCCCCACCAGGCTGTAGGGGCGGCCCAGCTTCCCTTCCGCGTAGTTCACGATGTTCTTGCGGTCCGCGTCGGTGATGGGGCCCGAGGCCCCCGAGGCCACCCGGCGGGGACCCAGGTAGATGTGGCCGTTGTCGATCTTGAAGCTTCCGAAGGTGGTGGTCCGTACGCCTGGAGGAGACGTGGATTCCACGATGCGGTTGTAGTCCCCGCAGTGCCCCGTGTACATGCCCACGTGCCCGGGCTTCCAGTCGGGGCCGGGCTTGTCGTCGGTGTTGGTGAGGGCGAAAAGGAGATCCCCTTGCTTGAGGAATTTCGGAGGGATGTCCAGGACCAGGTAGCCATAGTCGTCGACGGTCACGAAGATGATGCTGAAGTGGTCCACGGGCACGGTGACCGTGCGGGCGGCGGTGTCCGTGCCGCTGGCTGCGAGCTGGGCCCAGTTGGTGAGTTCGGAACCGGCGTCCTGGACGGCGTTCAGCGTGCTGGAGGAGTACACGTTGAAGAAGGGCGCCTCCCCCGGCGTCGTCTCCTGGTAGGGGAAGGTGAGGGAGGCGGGAGGGGAGAAGGCGAGGCCCTGGGGCTCCAGGATGTAGGAAAGGTTGCGGGCGCCGGCGGCCTGCCCCTTGGGGACGATGATGGAGATGAGCGTGTCCGTGGCCAGGGCGCCGGGGGGGACGCTCAGCACCGCGCCGTCCTGGGTGGTGAGCGTTCCTCCGGTGGAGGCCTTGATGAGCTTCTGCACCCCCACACCGGTGGGGTCCCCGGCCACGGGATCCACGCTCACCAGCAGGGTGGCGGCGCTGGAGGTGAGGCTGGCCGCGGCGTTGGAAACGGCGCAGGAGACCTGCGCGTGGTTGTCCGCCAGGACGGGGGTGAAGGTCCAGGCGGCCGACGTGGCGCCCGCCACCGGGATGCCGTTCTTTCGCCACTGGAAGGACGGGGAGGGCACGCCGGCCACGGCGACGCTGAACGTGGCGGGAGCCCCTTCGATGGTGGTGAGGGCCTGGGGCTGGGTGGTGATGCTGAGGTACTGGACCGTCAGGGTGGCGGCGTTGCTCTCCACGGAACCCTGGCTGTTGGCGGCCCGGGCCCGGTAGGACCCCGCGTCCGCCACCTGGGCGGAAGGCAGGGAGAGGGTGGAGGAGGTGGCGCCGGGCAGCGGGGCGCCATCCTTCAACCATTGGAAGGTGGGCGCGGGGTTGCCGGAAGCGGCGGCGCTGAAGCT
>JBGASS010000453.1:0-2234 GCA_044229555.1 Holophagaceae bacterium | reverse complement strand
AGCTTCTCGAAGTCCTCCACCAGCTTCTGGTGCTTCGCGCTGCGGTTCTTCGGATCGTTCATGTCCTCGATGTCGCCCCGCAGCTGCTTCCTGCGCAGGACCGACTCCTCCTTGCGGATCTCGTCGCGCAGCCGGTCCTGGAGGTCGTTCAGCTCCTTGTCCCTCCCAGGGTTCTTCGTGCCGATGGTGGAGGTGCCCTTGAACATCATGTGCTCGAAGAGGTGGGCCACGCCGGTGACCCCCACGCGCTCGTTGGCGCTGCCGAAGCGGGTGATCCACCCCGCGGCGATGGTGGGCTGGTCGTGGCGCTCCACCATGAGGAGGCGCATGCCGTTGGAAAGGGTCTTTTCGATCACGGGGACGGTCTGGGCCGCGAGGGGGACCGCCGCCGCCAGCACGGCGGCGAGGCCGGAGCGGCTCCGGGAACTGGGCATGGGGCCTCCAGAAGGAATCTTCCAGCCTACCAGAGAAGCCTCGGAAGACGAGGTTCGATGCCCTTCCCGGGCCGGGCCGGAGTTGCCGGGGGAGGGCTGGCGGGACTTGCGGAGCCGCCAGCGCCCTTCCGGCGGATCCGTGCGTCCCGCTTGGGTCGATTGGGACCTAGAGTGGACCGATGTTCACGGAGACCCACGCCCGATCGGTGACCAAGGCCCTGAGCTGGCGCATCGCCGGCAGCCTCACCACTGCGGCCATCGCCTTCGCCTTCCTGCGGCGGTGGGACCTGGCCGCCGCCGCCGGCGGCCTCGACTTCGTCGCCAAGGTGGCGATCTACTACGCCCATGAGCGGGTGTGGGACCGCATCCGCTTCGGCAAGCGGGCGATCACCCCGGCGGTGCTCTGGTTCACCGGCCTCCCGGGCTCCGGCAAGACCACCCTGGCCCGCGCCCTCGTCGAGGAGCTGGAGAGGCAGGGCCTTCGCGCCGAGCACCTGGATGGCGACACCATCCGCGACCTGTTCCCGGCCACGGGCTTCAGCCCGGAGGAGCGGGAGGAGCACGTGAAGCGGGTGGGCTTCCTGGCCAGTCGCCTGGAGCGGAACGGCCTCTTCGTGGTGGTCTCCCTCATCTCGCCGAGCCGCACGGGCCGCGACTTCTCCCGGCGGCTCTGCGGGCGCTTCATCGAGATCCACGTGTCCACGCCCCTCGCCGAATGCGAGCGCCGCGACCCCAAGGGCCTCTACGGAAAGGCGCGCCGGGGCGAGCTCCGGGACTTCACCGGCGTCAGCGCGCCCTACGAGGCGCCGCTCCAGCCCGAGCTGGCCCTCGACACGTCGGTCCTGTCCCCGGAGGAGGCGACCCGGGCCATCCTCGCGCACCTGAAGGGCCGGGGCTGAGCCGCGGGTAGAATCGGCGGATGGGCCACCTGGACCAGCTGGAGAACCGCAGCATCCACATCCTGCGGGAGGCCTTCGGCGCCTTCCGCAACCTCGGGATGCTCTGGTCCATCGGGAAGGACAGCACCGTGATGCTGTGGCTGGCGCGGAAGGCCTTCTTCGGCCGCGTGCCCTTCCCCCTGGTCCACATCGACACCTCCTTCAAGATCCCCGAGATGATCGCGTACCGGGACCGCCTCGTTCGGGAGTGGGGCCTCGAGCTCATCGTCGGGAGGAACGAGGCCGCGCTGGCGGCGGGGGACACCTATCCCTCCGGAAACGTTGACCGCCTCGCCTGCTGCCGGCTCCTCAAGACCGAGGCCCTGCAGGCGGCGCTGCGCCGCGGGACCGGCCAGGAGCCCTTCACCGGTGTCATCGCCGGCATCCGGGCCGACGAGGAGGGCAGCCGCTCGAAGGAGCGCGTCTTCTCCGCCCGCACCCGGGGGAACGACTGGGACGTGGAGGACCAGCCGCCGGAGTTCTGGAACCAGTACAAGACCGACTTCGCGCCGGGCACCCACGTGCGCATCCATCCCCTGCTGGACTGGACCGAGCTCGAGGTCTGGGAATACATCGGCCGGGAGCGGATCCCGGTGGTCCCCCTCTACTTCGACCGGGGCGAGGGCCGGCGCTACCGCTCCCTGGGCTGCCACCCCTGCACCGCCCCCATCGAATCCACCGCCCGGACCGTGGAGGAGGTCATCCTCGAACTGAGGACCGGACAGCTCGCCCGCGTCGCGGAGCGCTCCGGGCGGGCCCAGGACCGGGACGACGCCGGCGGCCTGGAGACCCTGCGCCGGGACGGTTACATGTGATGCGGATCGCCTTCGTCGGCCACGTCGATCACGGCAAGAGCACCCTC
>JBGASS010000452.1:0-2240 GCA_044229555.1 Holophagaceae bacterium | reverse complement strand
GGACGTGAAGCTGGTGCTCATCACCGATTCGAGCCGCCTCACGGCCCGGGACGTGGTGCGGGGCCTGGACGTGCTCATGGCCAACAACGGCGAGATCTGGGCCAAGCTCGACGCCGGCACCGAGGCCTACTACAAGACGATCAACCGCACGGCCATCCCCTTCGCCAAGATCCTCGAGGCCCTCGAGACCACCGCCCGCCTGCGGCCCCTCACCATCCAGAGCCTCTTCCTGAGCTGGAAGGGCGAGCCGCCCCCCAAGGCCGAGATCGCCGCCTACGCCGAGCGCCTGGCCTTCCTCCAGCGCATGGGCGGCCAGCTCCAGGGCCTCCAGCTCTACACCGTGGCGCGGCCCACCCCCGAGGCGGAGGCCCGGCCCCTGAAGGCCGGCGAGCTGGACGCCATCGCCGAGCAGGTGAAGGCGGCCCTGCCGGAGGTTCCCGTGGAGGTCTTCTACGGGCCCGAGGCGTGGCCGGAGAAGAATGTCCATGGCCTGTGATCCTTCCCACGCGCCGCGCAGACTGCTGACCCTGCTGCTGTCCGCGGCCCTGTCGGGTTGCCACTTCTCTGGGGCCCAGGAACCGAAGGAACCTTACAGGACCCCGCTGTCAGCCCACCTGCCGGTGGTGCTCGGCGAGCTGCGCCTCGTGGCGGTCGGCGACGTCATGATGCACGCGGACGTCAAGAAGGCCGCGGAGGACCAGGGCGGCTTCGAACCTTTGTGGGCGGACCTGGCGCCCCTCTTCCAGGGCGCCGACCTGGCCTTCGCCAACCTGGAGACGCCGGTGGCGCCGGCCACGGGACGGCCCGGGCGCCCCTTCCAGTTCAACGCGCCGGAATCCCTGCCGGCGGCCCTGCGGGCCAGCGGCCTGACGGTGCTGAGCGTGGCCAACAACCACGCCTTCGACCAGGGGAAGAAAGGCGTGAAGGAGACGGCGGAGCGGCTGAAAGGGGCCAAGCTCATCGGCCTGGGGGCCGGCGCCACCAAGGCCGAGGCGGAGGCGCCGAGATTCTTCGAGGCCCACGGCGTGAAGGTGGGGCTCCTGGGCTACACGGACCTCTTCAACCTGGATCTCAACCGGAAGGCCGACGAGCCCTGGGTCCGGCCCCTGGAGCTGGAAGCCGCGGCGCAGGCGGTGAAGGACCTGCGCGGCCAGGCCGACGCGGTGATCGTGAGCGTCCATTGGGGCGACGAGTACCACCACCTGCCCACCAAGCGGCACCGCCAGATCGCCGAGGCCCTGGTGGCCGCCGGCGCCGATCTTGTCCTCGGCCACCATCCCCACGTGCTGCAGCCCATGGAACTGGTGGAGGCCGGCGGCCGGCGGGGCGTCGTCGCCTTCTCCCTGGGCAACTTCATCAGCAACATGGACCGCATGTACCGGGCGGACCTCTTCCCCGTGGCCGCCGGGGATTCCCGGGACGGCGCGGCCCTCCTGGCGACCCTCTCCAAGTGCCGCATGCCCGACGGCACGGTGAAAGTGGTCCTCGGCGACGTGCGCTACGAACCCCTCTGGGTGGAGAACAACTGGCGGGAGGCCCGGGGCGGCGCGGGAACCAAGCGGGACATCCGCGTCATCCGGGTGCGGGAGGCCCTGGACCAGGTGCGGCGAGAACTCGATACGTTGACGGACCCTGCGGAGGGCCCGAAGGCCCTGCCCGACGCGAAGGCCCGGAAGGCTGCGGTCCTGGAGAAGCAGGAGCGACTGCGCACCCTGCTGCTGCGCAAGGGGCGCATTTCCGCCGTGGCCGGCGCCGCCTTCGAGGCCCGGTGATGCGCGCCGCCCTTTGCCCCCTCCTGGCCCTGCTGGGCCTGGCCTGCGGGGGAGGAAGAACCTCCGCGCCGCCGCCGGCCTTCAGCCTTTCCCTGGCCCCGGCCTCCGCGCGCCTGCTGCCCTCCGCCCGGATCACCACCACGGTGGTGGTGACGGCGGAGCCGGGCTTCGCGGGCGGCGTGGACTTGGAGGTCCAGGGTCTGGGCGGCGACCTCACGGCCCAGTTCCAGCCGAACCGGGTGGAAGTGCCCCCCGGCGGCAGCGTCCAGGCGGCGCTCACGGTGCAGGCGGCGGACACGGCGCCTGCCGCCCAGCGGGTGCTCACCGTGCGGGGCAGTGCCGGCGGGGACCTCCGGACCGCGGAGCTGCGCCTGGACATCCCTGCGGCGAAGATCTTCCCCGTGACCACCTTCCTGAACCAGGACCAGGCCAACCTGACCTTCCTGGCCTACCAGGACGGCAACGGCC